>CALLIQ010000752.1 GCA_938008925.1 uncultured Acidimicrobiales bacterium | reverse complement strand
ACACGGTCGACTTCGTGCCGATCGTTCGCGATGTCGTGCTCCTGTCGCTTCCGCTCGCCCCGCTCTGCCGCTCAGACTGTCCCGGGCCCGATCCGGACCGCTATCCCGCGAAGACGGCAGACCAGCTCGCCGAGGAAGCGGCGAATGCAGAACCCACCGCCGACCCTCGGTGGGCAGCCCTCGAAGGCCTCACCTTCGACGACTGAGCCGTTCGCGCCGTTCGCTTCGCTCACTAACCGAGTTACTCGCTGACGCTCGTAACTCGCGCACCGGGAACGTGCAGGTCCTGAACGTAGATGGCACGAGCGCCGTCAGGGGCTGGAGACGGGGCCGATCTGGAATGAACAGATCCGCCAATCGCCGTCGATTCGCCGGAGTTCGAAGAACGCAGGTGTCGCGACGCCGTTGCTGACGACCGAACCGCTCGCCGTTCCGGTCGACTCGCCGTTGCTCGAGTTGATCGTCGTGTCGTTCATGTTGAACTCGGTGATGTTCAAACCGCCGAGATCGGCCGCGACGCCCGCCGGGTCGCCGGGGCGACACACGGGAGCAATCGCATCCACCGCGGCGGTGGTGTTGCCGTCTCGTACATCGGCCAGGAAGTCGTTCGCTTCATTGATCGGGCCGAGTGCGGCCCGCACGAAGATGAAGGTGCAGCCGCCGATGCCGAGCAACAAGACGCCCAGGATCCCGAGAACCCACGGCCACTTCTTCTTCTTTGGCTTCTCCTCGATGACCTCGCCGCCGGGCAGTCCGGGTGGTGGTGCGCCATGAGGCGGTGCCTCTCCAGCCGCATCGGGTGCTCCGGGTGCTCCGGGTGGCGGTGCGCCGATGGGCGGAGGTTCGATCCCGCCGGAGAATCCAGCCGGCGGTTGCGGTGCTCCAGGCGCAGCGGGGGCTTCCGGCGCCCCCGGCGCAGCGGGCGGCGCAGGGGCTGCTGGTGTCGGGGCTGCTGGCGGGGGTGACGGTACGCCGGGGGGAGGCGCTGGCGCCCCAGGGGCGGGAACGGGCGCGCCGGGAGCGGGCGGCGGAGTCGGTGTTCCGGGGGCGGGGGCCTGGCCTGGCGGTTCCGGAGGTTGCTGAGGGCCGTCGGTCATGGCGGTCGACTCTAGTGCTGCGACCGGATCGAGCCCCGATATGCTCCAGCGTTCGTTCGTGCCCGAACCCGGGCCGGCGTTTGTTCTCGCCTCTCCGGCTGATTCGGACAGGCTTTCAGGTCGATCGAGGATTGCAATGGCCGTTCCAAAGAAGAAGAAGTCCAAGGCCAAGACGCGGAGCCGCCGGGCATCGAGCTGGAAGCTCGACGCCCCCGCTCGCAGCGTCTGCCCTCGCTGTGCCTCGGCCAAGCTGCCTCACCGCGTGTGCGGGAGCTGCGGCTGGTACCGCGGTCGCCAAGCCGTCGACGTCGACTGATCGACGCTCCAGCAGTAGCTGGTCGCCCACATCACCATGACGGATCGCCCATGACCGATCGCCCGTCTGATCGACTGCCGGTCGCTGTCGACGCGATGGGAGGCGACGACGCGCCCGCGTCGATCGTCGAGGGAGCTCGAATCGCCGTCGAGCAGTTCGGCGTTCCCGTCGTGCTCGTCGGTCGTCCAGACGAACTCGGTGACACGGGCACGATCCCCGTGATCGCCGCGTCCGAAGTCGTCGCCATGGACGCCGAACCGGCGGCCAGCGTTCGCAAACTGAAGGACTCATCGGTCGTCCGAGGCGCCGAGGCGGTCCGCGATGGCGTCGCATCGTCGTTCCTCAGCGCGGGCAACACCGGCGCAGCCATGGCCGCGTCCCTCCTGCGGATGGGACGCATCAAGGGCGTCTCTCGCCCGGCCATCGCCGTTCCGTTCCCCGTTCTCGGCTCGACCGACACCACGCTGCTCGATTGCGGAGCCAACGCCGACTGTCAGCCCGAGTGGCTGCTCCAGTTCGCCAAGATGGGCACCGTCTACACCCGGACCCGCTCGGGCATCGAGATGCCCCGCGTCGGCGTCATGACGATCGGCGAAGAGGCGGGCAAGGGCAACGCGCTCGTCAAAGCGACCTGCGAACTCTTCGAACAGACCGATTGGGCGGCCGAATGCGGGGCCACCTTCGTCGGCAACGTCGAGGGCCGCGACCTGATGACCGGCGTGGCCGACGTCATCGTGTGCGATGGCTTCACCGGCAACATCATCTTGAAGTCGCTCGAAGGCGGCATCGGGGGTGCGCTCGAGGCGATCAAGGCAGCGTTGCGCTCGACGCCCGAGATGGCGGCGACGGCGGACATCGTCGATCCGGTCCTCACGCCGCTGTTCGACGCCCTCGACCCCGATCAGCGTGGCTCGGCCATGTTGCTGGGCACGCGCGGCGTCAGCATGATCGCCCACGGCTCGTCCACGTCATCGGCGATCGCGAACGCAATCCGCACCGCCGATGAGATGGTCGAGGCCGGAATCGTGGCGAACGTGCGGGCGGCCTTCGCCGCCGATTGACCGAAGCCGTCCCCGGAAAACGGGCCTTCGGGCGATAGACTCGGGCCGCCTAGGTCTGCCCGTGATGCGTATTTGCGCTCTCGGTCGCCGGGTTTCACCACTCTCTGCGTCTTCTCTGTGCGGCTCCACCGCCCAGAGCGGTGCCAACGCCGAGTCGCCGACCTTCTCCAACCAGTTCTCTGCCACCAGGTTCCCATGCCAGCCGAAACGCA
>CALLIQ010000751.1 GCA_938008925.1 uncultured Acidimicrobiales bacterium | reverse complement strand
GGGAGGTAGGGGACGCCGGCGAACCGGGTGGCCTCGATGGCGAGGAAGAGGGCGACGCCACCGCCGGCGACCAGCGCCGGGTTGCGGCGGAAGGCCGGGAGGACGTACGGGGCGATCGCCGTGTCGATCGTGTAGTTGGCGAGGAACCACAGCGGGATGGCGGCGGCGACGGCGCCGGCGGCAGCGAGGTGGCCGACGCCTGCGGCGTAGGCGATGCCGAGGATGGCGAGCCAGGTCGTTGCGAGCACGACGGCGGGTGCGACCATGCGGCGCAGACGAGCGATGACCCAGTCCTGCGGGCGTCCGCCCTTCGAGTTGTGTGAGTCGAGCGAGATCGCCGAGGAGAAGCCGCCGACGACGAAGAACAGCGGCATCACCTGGAAGAGCCAGGTGATCCACGACATCTGCGGAGCGAACTCGAGGGCATTGCCACCCTGCACGGCTCCCGAGGAGTCGACGAACAGCGACACAGCCGCCCAGTGGCCGACGGCGACAGCGCACATGGCGACCGCACGGTAGAAGTCGACCGCACGGTTGCGATCGGCGCTGGCTGCTGCGGCGAGGTCAGCCAGCTTGGGCTGGGCTGACGGCGAGCTGGCGGCCATGTCCGCCGTGGCCGGCTTGCGTGGGGAAAGGGTGGTTGCGTTCATGTCCACCATGAAGCCGTATTTCGGCTTCCCGGTCTGCCCAGACAACCCCCCAAAGGCCCCTAGGGGTTCTGGGTGGCGTGGTGGGGGAACGGCATGGAAATGTCGTGTGTGCTTGACGAAAAGTCAAGTGACGTTGACACCATGACAAGAGTGTGCGACATTCGAGCGATGGTTGACCTGATGTCGTGTGCGCCGGAAGCCGATCGTCGGAACGGTCGTGCGATCATCGGCTGGAGCCTGGCTTGGGCTGTTTCCTTTGTCGTCGCAGCGTGGTTGCTTCGTTCTGGGGCCGTGGGAGCGGGGCCGATGGCATGGCTGCTGGCGGTGACGTGCGCCGCGATCGGCATCGGCGGCCTCCTGGCCTACCGGCGGTACCTGATCGAGGCTGATGAGCTCGCGCGGCGGATCCAGCTCGAAGGGCTGGCGTTCGGTTTCGGGGTCGGGCTGCTCATCGCTCTGTCGTATGAGCTCTTCGATCTCGCCGGCGCGCCGTCGATGAGTGCCGCGACCGTCGGCACCGTCCTGATCGTCTCCTACATCGTCGGCGTCATCGGCGCGACGCTGCGGTACCGATGATCGCTTTACCGATGATCGCTTCACCGAAGAGCGAGCGACCGATGGGCGAGCGACCGATGGGGAAACGGTGAAGAACCGGCTTCGGGTCTTGCGGGCCGAGCATGAGTTGACCCAAGCGCAGCTGGCCACGGCGTTGGGGGTCTCGCGTCAGACCGTGCACGCCATCGAGGCGGGCAAGTACGACCCGAGTCTTCCGCTCGCGTTCAAGATCGCAGCGGCATTCGGCCAGGCGATCGAGGATGTCTTCGTCCCCGATCCAGCGGATCAGCCGCCGATCGTGCTCCAGTCGGCGCGATCGACGGGCAGCGCCTGAGGCGACCGTACGACAACGCTCGTCACCGACGAGTCGGCGACGATCTCGATCGCCCCGATCGGTGCTGCGGGCGCAGGATCGACGAGATCGGCGCTCCAGAAGAAGGCGAAGCTCCGAGCGGGCAGCGACCGGCTGAGGAGGTTCTCCTGCCGGGTGCCAGCCGTGTCGACGAGCCACGCAGCCCAGCTCTGGCCCGACGACCCTCGGTTGAGTCCAAAGACGTCGACGTGGCGCTGATCGGCGGGTGCGGCGAAGCTGCCGTTTGCGCAGGTCCACGCCGTGCCGGCCGGGTACCACGAGAAGTAGCCGGCGAGCGGCGGTTCCGTGCCGGTGACCGTGACGTATTCCTTCGACTCGGAGAAGCGGATCATCACCGAGCCGCGCGTGAAGGCTCCGGCATCGAGCTGGCCGACCCAGAACTGAAAGCCCTCGGACTCGGGGGCTCGGCCGAGCACGTTGCGATACACGAGGTCGACGAACTCGGCGTTGGTCAGGCTCGCGTACAAGCTGTTGAACTCGTCGGACGTGGCGAAGAAGTCCGACATCCGCTCGAGGTTCCAGCGCCCGCTGGCGTACTCATCCGCCCAGAACTCGAACCCGGCACCCTCGGGGGCACGCAGGAAGTAGGCGGAGTACAGCCGATCGATCGAGTCGGTCATCGCGGGGCAAGAGACGCTGGCCTGCGCTGCCGCCGGTGTCGGGGTGGCTGAGACCGCAGCCACGGCCGAGGTCGCCATCGCAAGCGCGAGGGCGCACAGCCGGAGAGGTCGCATGACGAAGAGATGCCGCACCCGTCCATGGTCTCACCCTCAGTGGCCGACGACCACGGGAGGTTCGACCTACGCCGTGGGTCGGGAAACCCCCGAGAGGGAGCTCAGGTCAGGTCGGGAGCTCAGATCAGCTCAGGTCAGCTCAGGTCACGTCAGGTACATGACGCGGAGGGTGTCGGTGGCCCGTGTCGCGGTCGAGTTGCCCGAGATCACGACGACGCGGTCGCCGGGGTGCATCCACGGCAGGGTGAGGGCGTGGGCGAGCGCGTCGTTGATCATGTCGCGCGACGCTGTGCGCTCTTCGGTGTGCACACCGGTCGACCCCCAGCTCAGCGAGAGCTGGTGAACGGCCCGTTGGTCGGGGCTGAAGCCGATGATCGGCACGGCGGGACGGAAGCGGCTCACCGAGCGGACGGTGTAGCCAGTTCGAGAGAGACACAGGATCGCCTTGGCGCTGACCTGGGAGGCGACGCGCTGGGCCGCCATGGTGATCGAATCGGTGGTGAGCGCTCCGGGATCGATGTTGCCTTCGCTTTCGCGCACCGAACTGACACTGTCGACCCAGTCGTCGTGGGGGAACTCGACGTCGGTGCGGGCTGCGATCTCGGCCATCGTCGCCACCGAGTTGACGGGATCGACACCGATCGCTGTCTCGCCGGACAACATCACCGAGCTCGTGCCGTCGAACACGGCGTTCGCGACATCGGACGCCTCCGCCCGAGTGGGCGTCGGCGAGTACACCATCGACTCGAGCATCTGAGTCGCCGTGATCACCGGCAGGCCTCGGGCGATGCATCGCTGAATGATGTGTTTTTGCAGGTGGGGGAGTTCGGAGATCGGGTAGTCGACGCCGAGGTCACCTCGAGCCACCATCACCGCGCCGGAGGCCGAGATGATGCCTTCCAGATTCTCGACCGCTGCTCGGGTCTCGATCTTTGCGACGACCATCGGGCCCCGCGGGTTCGGCTCGGTGCCGAGCGAGCGGACGTCGTGACCGCTGCGCACGAACGACACGGCCAACATGTCGACCCCGGCTTCGATGAACGCATCGGCGAAGCGAAGGTCTTCCTGGGTCGGCGTGGTGATGCGGAGCCGATCGGAGGGAACCTGCAGGCCAGGGCGACCCTGCACCCGGGATCCTCGAACGACCCTGGCGTGGAGCTTGTCGCCGCTCTTGGAGTCGACGACGAAGGAGATGTTGCCGTCGCCGAGGGCGAGTTGATCGCCGACCTCGACATCGTCGATGAGGTGGTCGTAGTCGGTCGAGATCGTTGTCAGTGAGCTCGAGGACTCGCCGGAAACGAAGTGCACCTCGTCGCCATCGCCGAAGACGACGCCGCCATCGGGGAAGGGGGCACAACGGACCTTCGGGCCGGGGAGATCCGCGAGGATCCCGACCGGAACACCGACGTCTTCGGCCGCAGCTCGAATGCGTGCGTACTTGGCGAGATGCTCATCGAGCGTGCCGTGGGCGAGCCCGATGCGGGCCACGTCCATGCCGGCGTTGATCATCGAACGCAGCGTTGTCGGATCATCCGAGGCCGGACCGATGGTCGCGACGATTTTCGTACGGCGCATTGCGCATTTCCCCTATGAGTCGATCGTGTTCAGCAGGTTGCAGCCGGGACCAGTGCGACGCTGAACAGGTCCTCAAAAAGAGAAAGAGTCCGTTGGCGAGGAGCGGAGGGAAGGCCCCCCACCAACGAACACCTGAGAATGTAGCTCATCGGCGACCCGACACGACACCGGGTACCGACGAATCGGAATCAGCCGGTACAGCGGCTGGCGACGTACGCATCGAGGGCCGCGTCGTTCGCCGTCGCGTCGGCGAAGTCGGCTCGGAACTTGTCGAAATCGATCCGTGATGGGTCGCCGTCGGCGGCTGCGATCACCTCGACGAGGGTCTCCCACGCCGGGATGATGATGTCGATGTTGTCCACCCACTCGGCGGGGGCAGCGGCTCGGGCGGCGGTGAGGTACGCGACCTTCGTGTCGGCAAGCACAGCGAGATCAGCGGCGGTCGTGAGCGGACCGGCGAACTCAGCTGCGGCGGCGCAGAGCTGCTCGGGCGAACCCGTCGCCTGTTGGACCGGCACGGCTGACGCGGTCGACGAGTCGCTGCCGGTGATGGCCCCGCACGAGGTGCCCACCAAGGTGAGGACAGCGACCGCGGTCAGCACGGTTCTCGAAGTCAGCACTGTTTTCGATGTCAGCACTGTTCTCGAACGACGGGTGGCTCGCGAAGAACGAATGATCATGGGGTTCCCTCCGTTTGCTGGTGCTCACGCGCGCAGTGAGCGCAGTGGCAACAGAATCATGGCCGCCACGAGCCCGCAAGCGAGCGACGCTGCGATGGTCGTCTGGTAGCCGGCACCGTCGATGAGCGCTCCCATGAGTGGCGGGCCGATCAGACCGCCGATTCCGGCCGCGGTGTACAGCGCACCGAGCACGCCTCCGAGCCCGATCGTTCCGAAGATCTGGGCTGCGACCGCGGGGGAGAGCGCGATGAAGCCGCCATAGGCGACGCCGAGCACGACCGCGAACACGACGAGCAGCGCGTAGCTGTCGCCGGCGACCATCCAGATGAGAAAGCTCGACCCGAGCACGAAGAACGAGGCGATGTAGATCGTGATGACTTCGACCTTCGCCGCGAGCGCTCCGAGACCCAGGCGACCCGCCACCGAGGAGAGGCCGATGATCCCGACGATCAATCCGGATGACCCGTCGACCGACCGCTCGGTCATGTAGTCCGACATGAACACGAACGGCACGAAGAGCGCCATCGTCATGAAGATGGATGCGGCGTACAGCGTCCAGAACGGGCGAGACCGACCGATCGTTTCCGACAGCGCCGGTGGGTCGGTGATGTCGCCACCCGGTTGGGGCGGTGGGCGGTGGGCGCCGAACGAGGCAATCGACAACAACACCGCGACGGCCACGGCGTACATGAGATAGGTGTCTCGCCAGCCATAGCGATCGACGAGCCACTCGGCGGTGGGCGACACGACGAGCGTGCCGACCCCGATGCCGGCGACGGCGACGCCGAGCGCCGTCGTGCGCTTCCGCTCGAACCAGCCTCCGACGGTGGCGACCATCGGGACGTAGGCGCAGGCGACGCCGATTCCCACGCCGATTCCGTAGGTGAGGTAGCCGACCCAGATCGACTGCACCTGAGAGGTGAGCGCGAGCCCGATCGACATGGCCACGGCGCCGGCGAGCATTACCCGACGCGGTCCGATTCGGTCAGCGATGCGCCCGCTGAACACGCCGAGCAAGAAGTAGAGGAACGTGGTGACCGCGAAGAAGAACGCAGTCGCGCTGCGTTTCGTGTCGAACTCTTCGGCCATCGGGGCGAAGAACGCGCCGAAGCTGTAGGCGACGCCGAAGACGGTGAAGGTCGACAGAAACGTGGCGGCGACGACCTGCCAGCCCTTGGGTCCGTCGGTGAGGGGCGGTTCGCTCAAGCGAGCGACGCAGCCCAGGCCCGAATGTCCTGGACGAACATCTCGGGCTGTTCGAAGGCGGCGAAGTGGCCGCCCGCGGGCTGTTCGTTCCAGTACGTGATGTTGGGGTACCGGGGCTCCATCCAGTTCCGGATCGGCGGGACGATCTCCTTGGGGTGGACCGTCACGCCGGTCGGAACCTGCACGACGTCATCGCGAATGGAACCGAAGCTCTCCCAGTAGATGCGGGCCGACGATGCGCCGGTGGCCGGGAGCCAATAGAGCATCAGGTTGTCGAGCAGCTCGTCACGTCCGAGCACGTTCTCGGGGTGGCCGTCGCAATCGGTCCAGGCCCAGAACTTCTCGAGTACCCAGGCCGCCAGTCCGCTCGGCGAATCGACGAGGCCGTAGCCGACGGTTTGGGGCCGGGTGCGCTGTTGCGTGGAGTAGCCGGAGTCCCACTGCTGGTAGAAGCCGATGCGTTCGAGCGCGTGCTGTTCCTCTGGCGTCGGTTCGCCCTCGAAGTTCGGCCGCGAGCCCATCGCGAGGGTGATGTGGATCCCGGCGCAATGGTCGGGGTCCTGCGCACCGATGGCCGTCGTCACCGCCGAGCCCCAGTCGCCGCCTTGGGCGAGGTAGGACCCGTAGCCGAGGCGTGCCATCAGCATCGCCCACGCCTCGCCGATCCGCTCGACACCCCAGCCCGTGCTCTCCGGCTTGCCGGAGAAGCCGAATCCGGGGAGAGACGGGCACACGACGTGGAATGCGTCCGCCTCGTCGCCGCCGTGAGCGGTGGGGTTCGTGAGCGGTTCGATCACCTTGTGGAACTCGATCACCGAACCCGGCCACCCGTGGGTGATCAGCAGCGGCGTTGCGTCGGCGTGAGGCG
>CALLIQ010000750.1 GCA_938008925.1 uncultured Acidimicrobiales bacterium | reverse complement strand
CGGCGAGCTGTGCGAGCGAGTGGTCGACGCCGCCGCACCACATGGTGCGCCCACCTTCGTCGGTTGGCGCGATCAGGACCGCCCCGAGTCCGGGCCAGCCCACGCGTTCTTGATGGCGCAGACGATGCGGGAGCTCCGGTTTGGCCGACACTGCGTCGCCGTCCAGGCGGCGGGCATGCACCCGCTCGACGCGATCCTCAGCGGGCCGGCCGGCGAGTGGAACGCAGAGTTCTTCGGATGGCCAAAGCCCTACCGCGACACCAGCGAACTCGCCGATGCCCGAGAGGCCATCGAGGCCGCCACCGACCAACTCCACGGGCCCGACTTCGAGGTCCTCACCGACGACGAGCGAGCCGAACTTCGAAACCTCGCCAAGGCCGCCCGCGGTCACGCGACCGAGATCGACAAGGCAGCTGCGGCCGACAGCTGATCGGCCACTCACCCCGCCCACCCACATCCCGTGGTGGAGCGGTTGGCCGCCACTTGTGGCGGGGACTCGCTCCGCCAACGGAAAGTGGCGGTGGATCGCTCCGCTACCCCGGGGCATCGTTCGGGTTTAGTGTCGGGTCCGTGACTGCGCTCGACGACTACTCACTGTCCGATCGCCTCGCGGCCGAATCCGGGACCGTTGCCATGAGCGGCATCCAGGCGCTCATGCGCGTGCCGCTCGATCAGGTCCGAGCCGATGCCCGCAAGGCCCTGCGAATCGCGGGGTTGATCTGCGGCTATCGGGGGTCGCCCGTCGGCGGCATGGATCAGGCGTACGAGGCCGACCGAGAGATCCTCGAAGCGCATCACATCCGTTTCATCAGCGGCGTGAACGAAGACCTCGGCGCCACCGCCGTTTGGGGCTCCCAGCAAGCGAGCCTCGAAGCATCCGCCTCCTTCGATGGCGTACTGGGCATGTGGTACGGCAAGGGTCCGGGCGTCGACCGAAGCGGCGATGCCCTTCGCCACGCCAACACCTCCGGCGTCGCCAAGAACGGCGGCGTCCTCGCCGTGGCCGGCGACGATCCGTCGTGCAAGTCATCGACCATTGCGAGCGCATCGGAGTGGGCGCTCGCCGACCTCGCCATGCCAACGCTCTATCCCGGCACCGTGCAAGAGGTCCTCGATTTCGGTCGTGTCGGGTACGAGATGTCCCGGTTCTCGGGCGCGTGGACGGGCTTCAAGATCGTCACCAACGTCGCCGACGGCTTCGCCACCGTCGATCCCGACCCCGAGCGCCTCACGATCATGCCCGTCGAGTTCGAGGTCGACGGCAAGCCGTGGGAGCACGAACAGAACAACCTCCTCCTCGCCCCCTATTCGGTGCAGCTCGAAGCCGAGGTGTTCGGCCCTCGCCTCGAAGCGGCGAAGGCGTTCATCGCCGGTCAGAACCTCGACCGCACCGTCGGCGCGCCGGCGGGAGCCGCCAAGATCGGCATCGTCGCCGCCGGTACTGGCTACGGCGAAGTCCGCGATGCGCTCGCCACGCTCGGCATCGCATCCGACGACGACCTGGCTCGCCTCGGCATTCGGATCTACAAGCCGGCCATGATCTGGCCGCTCGAACCCATCGCCCTCGACGAGTTCGCTGCTGGACTCGAAGAGATCATGGTCGTCGAAGAAAAGCGCGCCTTCGTCGAGTCCCAGATTCGAGACATCCTCTACGGCACCGTGACCGGGCCTGACGGACGTCCGCCTCGCGTGCTCGGCAAGAGCGACGACGAGGGACGGCCGCTCGTGCCCCACTTCGGCGGGCTCGTCTCCGAAGACCTCGTCGAACCGCTTCGCCGTCGTTTGAGCCGCTTCGTTGGGCCCGACGACCTGCGCAAGCCGCGCACCCGAATCCCGGTTTCGATCGCCTCGCCCGGTGCAACATCCGACGCCGACATCGAGATCACCGCCGCCGACATGCCGAACCGGACCGCCCACTTCTGCTCGGGCTGCCCTCACAACCGCTCGACCCTCGTCCCCGACGGCTCCCGCGCCCTCGGCGGCATCGGCTGTCACGGCATGGCCCTCAACATGGACCGCGAGAACCACGGCATCACGCACATGGGCGGCGAAGGTGTGCAGTGGGTTGGCGCCGCCCCGTTCGTCGACGACGATCACCGCTTCCAGAACCTCGGCGATGGCACCTTCGCTCACTCGGGCAGCCTCGCCATCCGCCAGGCCGTGTCGGCCGGAACGAACATCACCTACAAGATCCTCTACAACGGCACCGTCGCCATGACCGGCGGGCAGGACGCCGCTGGCCAGATGACCGTGCCGGAGCTGACTCGGGCGCTCGAAGCCGAGGGTGCCTCCCAGATCGTGGTCGTCGCCGACGACGTCAAGAAATACCCGTCGGGTTCGGTCTTCGCCAAGAGCTCGCGCATCGAACACCGCGATGAGCTCGACGCCGTCCAACGCGAGCTGCGCGACGTCGAAGGCGTCACCGTCATCGTCTACGACCAGGCGTGCGCTGCGGAACTCCGCCGAGGCCGCAAGCGCGGCACGATCGTCACGCCAACAACGAGAGTCATGATCGACGAGTCGATCTGCGAGGGCTGCGGCGACTGCGGCGAGGTGTCGAACTGCGCCAGCGTGCATCCGATCCAGACGCCGTTCGGTCGCAAGACGATGATCCATCAGGAGTCGTGCAACTTCGACCTGACCTGTCTGAAGGGCAACTGCCCGGCGTTCGTCACCGTCGAGATCGACCCCGACTTCAAGCCCTCGAAGGCTGCTGCGGCCGGCATCCCAGACGGCGATCTTCCCGCCGACCCGACCGTGCCGGACGCAGCGAACGTCCTGCTGATCGGCATCGGCGGCACCGGCGTCGTCACCGTCAGCCAAATCATCTCGACCGCCGCCCTGCTCGACGGCAAGGAGTCGAACGGTCTCGATCAGACCGGCCTGGCGCAAAAGGGCGGCTCGGTCGTGTCGAACCTCCGGATCGCCGACACCTCCGGCGACGCGTCGAATCGTGTCGGCACTGCGGACGCTCTGCTGTGCTTCGACCTGCTGACCGCCACCTCGAACCTCGATCGCACCGACGTCGACGCGACCACCGCCATCGTGTCGTCGGGGCTCGTGCCAACCGGGGCGATGGTGTCCGGCCGAGGCGCCGAGCGCTTCCCCGAGCTGGACCAGTACCGAGATCTACTGAACGCATCGACACGAGGCGACGACAACGTGTGGCTCGACGCCGCATCGATCGCCCGAGCGGTCTTCGCTTCCCAACCAGCGGCCAACGTGCTCGTGGTCGGCATCGCCTACCAGAAGGGGATATTGCCGGTCACCGGCGCCTCGATCGAGCGAGCCATCGAACTGAACGGTGTCGCCGTCCAGACCAACCTCGACGCCTTCCGACTCGGCCGCCGACTGGCCGCCGAGCCCGCTCTGCTCGCGACGCTCGGCGACGAAGCCGCCACGGTCGACCCGACCGCTCCCCCACTGACCGGGTCACTCGCCTCGCTCGCGACGGGCATCACGGGTGACCTGAATGACGATGCGGCGCCGACACTCCGCGCGCTGCACGACGTGCTGGCCTGGCGCCTGCCGGAGTTGGTGGGTTGGGAGAACGAGGCATACGCCCGCCGCTACGCCGACGACGTTCGCCGGATCCGCAAGGCCGAGGCCGCGCTGGTCGGCGATCGGACCGACCTCAGCCAGGCTGTCGCCCGCTACCTCTACAAGGCCATGGCCTATAAGGACGAGTACGAGGTCGCCCGCCTCGCACTCGGGTCCGATGTCGCCGAGAAGGCCAAGCAGCGGTTCGGACCGAACGCCAAGGTCAGCTACATGCTGCACCCGCCGACGCTGAAGAACCTCGGCCGGAAGTCGAAGATCGCCATCCCCGAGGTGGCCGGTCGCAAGACCTTCGAAGGTTTGCTCAAGACGAAGCGGCTCCGTGGAACCAAGCTGGATCCCTTTGGCCGGACCGAGGAGCGCAAGATCGAGCGAGAGCTCATCGACGAGTACCGCTCGCTGATCGACCGCCTCATCCGAGGTCTCGACGCCGACAACTACGACGAGGCCACCACGATCGCGTCGATGTTCGACTCGGTCCGCGGCTTCGACGAGGTCAAGCTCGCCAACGTCGAGCGCTACCGCTCCGAGGTCGACGAGGCCCTCCGCTCCTTCGCATGAC
>CALLIQ010000749.1 GCA_938008925.1 uncultured Acidimicrobiales bacterium | reverse complement strand
GCGGGGCAGGAACTGCGAGATCGACAGCGAGATGTCGCCGGTGCCGGGCGGCAGGTCGACGAGGAGGTAGTCGGGCTCGTCCCAGAAGACGTCGGTGAGAAACTGCTCGAGCGCCTTGTGGAGCATCGGGCCTCGCCAGATCACCGGCTGGTTCTCCTCGACGAAGAAACCCATCGAGATGCAGCGGACGCCGTTGGCGGCAGGCGGCACGATCATCTCGTCGATGATCGTCGGATCCTGTGAGATGCCGAGCATGCGAGGGATCGAGAAGCCCCAGACGTCGGCGTCGACGACGGCGACCTTCTTACCCCGGTTGGCGAGAGCGACCGCGAGGTTGGTGGTGATCGAGCTCTTGCCGACGCCGCCCTTGCCCGACGCGATGAGCAGGACGCGGGTCTTGGAATCCGGATCGGCGAACGGGATGGCTCGACCTTCGGCATGGCCGTGAGCGGGTTGGCTGCCGGCGGTTGCTCCGGGGTCGCCGTGGAGCTGGCGACGGACCGCCTCGCGCTGTTCGTCGGTCATGACGCCGAATTCGACGACCACGTCGTCGGCGCCGTCGAGCGCCTTCACGGCATCGGTGACCGAGTTGTTGATCTCGGCACGCAGCGGACAACCGGCGATCGTGAGATCCACAGCGACCGTGACGGTCGGGAGGGCGGCCAGGTCGATGCTGCGCACCATGCCAAGGTCGACGATGCTCCGATGGAGCTCGGGATCCTGCACGGGCCGGAGTGCTTCAATGACGGCTTCTTCGGTGAGCACGAATTTCTCCTACGCAGACAGGGGGAATACTGATCGGTAGAGTATCCAGATGGCTGAAGTTGGCCTCACCGAGCGCACGACCACGACCCGATCGCTGAACCCCACCGAGTTCGGCAACCTCGTCACGGCGATCACCTCCGCGTTCGGCGACCCCACGCGGCGCGACATCTACCTGCTCGTTCACGAGCGGTCCGACGGCCTCACCGCCAGCGAGGCGGCGGCCGAGACCGGCCTCCACGCCAACGTCGCCCGCCACCATCTCGACAAGTTGGTCGCCGGCGGGTATCTCGACGTCGGCCAGCGAGCCAAGTCCGGAGCCGGCCGTCCGGCGAAGGTCTACCGATCCACCGCCCCGGGTCTGCAGCTCGAGTTCGACGTCGGCCACGACGACATCCTCGTCGCCCTGCTCGGCAAGGCCCTGTCTCGACTTCCCGACGAAGCGGCAGCCGAGATGGCCGAGGAGGTCGGTCTCGAGTTCGGACGCTCCATGGCCGCCAACATGTCGACCAACACCGACGGCGCGACCAGCGAGGTCGACCAGCGCTCCTTCCGCTCGGCCTTGCACGTCGTTGCCGATGCCCTGACCGCACACGGATTCTCCGCCCAGGCAGAACGCCACGATGGCGGCCTTCGGATCGTGTCGAATCACTGCCCGTTCGGCGATGTCGCCATCGAGCACCCCGTGATCTGCGCCGTCGACCGAGGCATGGTCAAGGGACTCCTCGGGTCGCTCTACGGAGAGACCGCCGTCGCGCTCCATGGGTCGGTGGCGCGAGGCGACGACTCGTGTTCGCTCGAAGTCGACGACGAGATCGCCCCAGCCTGAGCGCCTCCTGACAGGAGCTGATGGCATCTGCTGGCACCTGATGCGGAGCCTGGGTGGAACCACCCAGAGCGTCGGGTGACCACCAACCGAGATGGAGCTAGGGTCGCGCCCCATGTCATCCGTTCCCGCCATGACGAGCGCTGCTGCGCGCCCATCCACTCCGCCACCATCGAGCGCCACTCGCTCGCCCGGTCTGACCGCTCGGCTCGTTCGCCTCGTGGTCGTGTTGGCTCTGTTCGCCAGCGTGGCGACCGGCGTCGCAACGCCAGCCTCGAGTCAAAGTGGCGGCACGTCGCCTCTCGACGTCTTCCCCGAAGACTTCATCACGCTGCAGTACAACGACTTCCTCGGACGCGATCCCGACGCCGGTGGGTTGGCGTTCTGGTCCGCCCGCCTGCGCGGTGGCGAGAACCCGGCGTCGCTCATCGAGACGATGGTCTCGAGCCCGGAGTTCGCCGACTCGGTCGCTCCCATCGTCCGGCTCTACTACGCCCATCTCCAACGGGCCCCGGGCCTCGAGGGCCTGTCGTTCTGGGCAGGCCAAGTCCGCAACGGCTGGACCATCGACGGCGTGTCGGAGTTCTTCGCTCGCTCCGATGAGTTCGTGGCGAAGTACGGGTCGCTCAGCGACGGGGCGTACGTCGACCTCGTCTACGAAAACGTCCTGGGCCGCGCCCCCGAGGCCGAAGGTCGAGCGTTCTGGATCGAGGAGCTCGGCGCCGGGCTCCCCCGCGGCGTGCTCATGGCCCGCTTCTCCGAGTCGCCTGAGTTCGTGTCCCAGACCGACGGCCTCGTGCGCGCCACCATGCTCTACGTCGGCATGCTTCGTCGGGCGCCCGAAGCCGAAGGGCTCGAATTCTGGGCCGGCCGCATCGACGGCGGTCAGGCATACGCCTCGGTGATGCAGGGCTTCCTCTTCGGACCCGAATACGCCACCCGCATGGCTTCGTTGTTCCCCG
>CALLIQ010000748.1 GCA_938008925.1 uncultured Acidimicrobiales bacterium | reverse complement strand
CGGATCGGCCCCGAGTGCGTCGCGATGGCGAGCCGAGCGCCCGGGAACTCGTCGCTGAGCCGATTGATGCCCGCCCAGAAGCGGCGGACGCACATCGACGGCGGCTCGAAGTGGAGCATCGGGATCGTGAGCCAGTGCTGGATCGGGTCGGCGCCACCTTGCTGGGTGCGCCAGAAGCGATCCATCTCCACCAGCCAGAGCGGACGATCGCCCATCGCCGAACGCTCGAACTCCTCGAGCAGCGCGTGGTACTGACGGAACGCGGCGGTGACGTCCTTCTTGCCATCGGGTGAGGCGAAGCCGAAGTTTCGGAACTCATCCGCCGGACCTGGCTCGACGATCGTGATCGTCTTCTCGAACTGGGCGAGCCCGTCGACCAAACCGCGATGGATCTGCTCAGCGGTCTCGCGTGCTCGATTCGTCTCGGCGTGGCGGAAGACGACGGTCTCGCCGCTCTTCACTCGACGGGCGAGGGTGCGCCCGTAGCTGTGGGCCTGCCACGCACCCTGTGGGGTCAGACCCGAATCGGTCGAGTACCCCTGCGTCTCCCCGTGGCGGATCAAGAAGACGTCGTTCGTCAGCGAGCGGGCCGCGTTGGCTGGCGCCGAGATCTCCTTGTTGCGGTTGTCCTCGGTGAGCGACTGCTGGGTGGCGAGATCGGCGCGCTGCCACAGCGGCGTCGTGGCCGGCTGGGCGTCCGCCGCGTCGGCTCGGGCCCGGAAGCGACGGAGATACAGCGGCGACGACTCGGAACCCGCATCGGTCTCTGTTCTCTCGTCCGCGTCTGCGGTCGAATCGCCGCTTGGCTTCTTCGCCGCCTCACGCTCGCGGAACTTGGCGAGGTAGAGCGGGGCGTCGACGCGTTCGGAGGGAGGAATGGTCATCGACGAGCCCTCACGTGTGGTTGGTCATGAATCGGGGGTCGACCTGACCCTTGTAGGAGAAGATCGCTCGGCCCATCTCAGCCTCGGTCCACGTGGTCGGTTCGTCGTCCGGGTCGAAGTGGTACCCGCCGGTGAAGACCTCGTTGCGGTTCCCGGCCGGATCGAAGAAGTAGAGACCGCACCCGCGGGTGGCGCCGTGGCGGGTCGGGCCGGCGTCGATGGTGACGCCGTGATAGGCGCATGTGTCGGCGGCGTGGCGAAGATCGTTCCAGTCGTCGACCCAGAACGCGACGTGGTGGAAGCCACCGTTCGGTCCGGTCAGGAAGGCGATGTCGTGTGGCGTGTGGCTGCGCTCGAGGAACGTCGCGAGCTGGTAGCCGTCGTCGGCGAGGATCTGCTCGGTGAGGCGGAAGTCGAGCACGTCGCGGAAGAAGGAGGTGACGCCGTCGACGTCTTCGCAAAGCAGGAAGATGTGGTCGATGCGCGGCGGATGCATCCCGATCAGATCCGCTGGCGCAGGTGGCGGGTTGTGGAGCGGCAGGCTGTTGCCGACCTGCTCCATGCCGTGGACGAGATCGACCGTGTGCCCGCTCGGAGCGACGAAGCGGGCAGTGGCTCCGCTCCCGGCGCCGAGCGATCCGGGCTCGTGGCGGGCGACCTCGAGCCCCGCATCGGCGAGCGACGCCGACAGCTCGTCGAGGTCGGCCGCATGCTCGACCTTGAACCCGAGCGTTTCGAGGCCGTAGGTCGGGGCCGAGACGAGCACCAACGAGTGGTGCTGATGTTCATCCCAGGCCTTGAGGTAGGCCCGCTCTCCCCCATCGGGGCCGACGCCTCGCTCGGTCTCGATCAGACCGACGACTTCGGTGTAATACGCCAGCGCGAGTTCGAGGTCGGGGACGCGGACCTCGGCGTGTGAGAGTCGGAGAATGCCCATCAGGTGTGCACGTTGGAGAAGCGAGCGTTCACTTCTCCCTCGTAGTAGAAGATCGCCGAGCCGGCGTTGTCGTCGGTCCAGGTGATGGTCGGGAAGTCGGGATCGGGTCGGTAGCCGCCGGTGAAGACCTCGTTGCGGGTCCCCATCGGGTCGAAGAAGTAGATCGTGTTGCCCCGCGTGATGCCGTGGCGGGTCGGACCGACGTCGACGCTGATGCCATTGAAGGCCAAGATGTCGGCCGCTCTGCGGACGTGGTCCCAGTCGTCGAGCCAGAACGAGAAGTGGTGCAGGCCACCGTTGGGGCCCTGCACGAAGGCGATGTCGTGCGGCTTGTGGCCGCGCTCGAGGAAGGCGATGACTTGGTGCCCCTGACCATCGAGGAGTTGCTCGGTGAGCCGGAAGTCGAGGACGTCCATCATGAACCGCGCTGCCTCGGGCACCTCTTCGCAGGTGACGAGCACGTGATCGAGTCGAGGTGGAGCGATGCCGATGAGGTCGCCTGGATACGGGAGTGGGTTGGTCAGCGGGAGTCGGCCGCCGACCTTGTGGACGTCAGCCACGATCTCCATCGGGTGACCGGACGGCGACTCGAAGCGAATCGACTCGCCCTGCCCGATCTCCTCACCGTCGGCGACTCGCCCAACGCCGTAACCAGCGCCTTCGATCCGCGATTCGAACGTCGCGAGGTCGTCGGCGTGCTCGCACTTGAAGGTGATGCGATCGAGCCCGACCCGGGTGTCGTGACGGATCGAGAGGCTGTGGTGGTCTCGCTCGTCCCAGCACTTCAGGAACAGACGATCCTCGGTCTGCTCCACCAGATCCATGCCCATGACCTGCGTGTAATACGCCGCTGCCAGTTCGAGGTCAGGCGCCGTGATGCCGACGTGCCCCAGTCGAAGAATCCCCATTGGTGACGGACGTTACATCTCGCGTCCCGGGTAGCGGGAAGGTGTCCCGCATACAGGGACACCCGATCTAGAATCGGCCTTGTGGGGACCTCGACGCTGACATCGGTGACGAACGCCGTCCGGTTGCTGAAGGCGTTCTCGTCGACGAACCTCGAGTGGGGCGTGACCGATCTGGCCCGCCATCTCGAGCTGTCGAAGTCCACGGTCCACCGGCTGCTCGCCACCCTCGCCGAAGAGGGCATGCTCGAGCAGAACGCCGAGACCGGCCGCTACCGACTGGGCCTCGTGATGTTCGATCTGGCCGCCGCCGTGCCGACCCAGCTCGATCTGCACGAAGCGGTCCTCTCCCCCATGTCAGACCTGCGGAACAAGACCGGTGAGACGGTGCAGGTCGCCGTGCTCGATGGCCGCGAAGTGGTCTACATCGAGCGGCTCGACAGCCCGAACACGCTGCGGATGTTCCTCGAGATCGGGAGACGCAACGAGGCCAACGTCTCCGGCACCGGCAAAGCGTTGATGGCGTTCGCTCCACGAGACCAGCTCGAGCGCATCCTCGACGGCTGGACGCTCACCGGGCGGACCGAGCATTCGATCGTGTCCATGACCGAGCTGCGGGCGGAACTCGATCGCACCCGCCGGCGGGGCTACGCCGAGAACCGCCACGAGTCGGAGATCGGCGTGGTATCGGTCGCAGCGCCGATTCGCGATGGCGGCGGCCGCGTCGTTGCAGCGATGAGCGTCGCCGGACCGGCCGACCGGGTCGACCCGGTTCGCCAAGGCCTGGCCCGAGCGACGATGGAGACCGCCGCGCTGGCGTCGCGCCGGCTCGGCTACCGAGGTGCCGCGTGACCGAGCGCGTGCGGGTCGGCCGCGTCGACGATTTCCCCCTGGACCGGGCGATCGCGGTGGCCGATGGCCGGGTCGTGCTCGTGCGCTCCGCCAGCACGTCGAACAGCAGCACGTCGAACAGCAGCTCGTCGGACAGCCGCACGTCGGACAGCAACACGTCAGACGAGATCGTCGGGTTCGAGAATCGTTGCCTGCACGCTGACCAACCGCTCGCCGACGGTGTCGTGAGCGACGGAGTGCTCATGTGCCCGCATCACTTCTGGCGCTATGAGATCTCGACCGGCCTGTTGACGTCGAGCGGTCCCGCCGCTTCCCCATCGCCGCCCTTGGCCTCGGTGCCCGTCGAGGTGATCGACGGCGAGGTCTTCATCGAAACCCCGCAGGCCGAGCCCGTTCGCTCGACGAGAGAACTGCTGCTCGAGCACGCCCGCACCTGGAAACGAGACGAATCGACATGACGGACCCGATCCCGGATCCTTCGCCATACCGCTGCCTACTCCTCGACTTCGGCGGCGTGTGTCTCCTCAATCCGGTCGAGCTGCACGAGAAGGCAGAACGTCTGCTGTCTCTCGAGCCAGGGACGCTCGATTGGCTTGGTCCGATCGATCCGTCGACCGACCCGTTGTGGCAACGCATGATCGCGGGCGACGGATTGACCGAGCGCGACTACTGGGCACAAAGAGCCGCCGAAGTCGGCGAGCTGGCCGACCGCACCTTCGACACCCGGGCCTACATGACGCTGCTGTATGAGCCCGCCGACGACTCGCTCGTGCGACCCGAGTGCGTTGCGGTCACCGACCGAGCGCGAGCCGCAGGACTGTCGGTGTCGGTCCTGACGAACGACATGCGCGCCTTCCACGGCCGAGAGTGGGAACACGACATCACCTTCCTCGGGGGCGTCGATCACATCGTCGACTGCTCCGACACCAACATCCTCAAGCCCGACCCACGAGCGTTCGAGCGAGCGGTCGAGATGACGGGGTTCGGTGCGGACGAGATGCTGTTCGTCGACGACCAGCCCCTCAACGTCGAGGGCGCCGAGCGCTTCGGCATCGACACCATCTGGTTCGACATCGCCAACGCCGCCGAAGCTTGGCAAGGCGTCGCCACCCGCCTCATGATTGACCGATGAGCGAGTTGGACCGTGGAGCGTTGGCTGCTGAGTTGTTCGCGGCGGAGCAGGAGCGTTCGTTCGTGGAGTTGTTCACGTCTCGCTTCGACGAGTTCTCGTGGAATGACGCCCGAGCCATCGCTCGCGAGGTCGACGGGTTGCGCGCCGCCTCGGGCGATACGCAGATCGGTTGGAAGCTCGGGTGGACCTCCGCAGCGATGCGCGAGGCACTGGGAATCAGTCGCCCGAACTGGGGCACGCTCTGGGAGTCACAGCGCGTCGCCGAAGCTGGCGACACGGCACGGATGCGCCAGGCGAAGGTCGAGCCGGAGCTCGTCTACGTTGCCGGCGCTGACCTCGACGAGTTGTCGACCCTCGGCGAGATCGCGCAATCGGCAGCCGGCTGGTGCTTCGGGATCGAGTTCGTCGATCCCCGGTTCGAGACCTTCGAGTTCGAGTGGCTCGACAACACCGCCGACAACTCCTCTGCGTCGGGCTTCACGATCGGCGAGGTCGCTCCCCTTCCAGACCCGGCGGCGGTCACGATGCTCTTCGAGCAGGGCGAGGCGCACTTCCACGGCGCCGGCTCACAAGCGATGGGCAACCCGATCGAAGCCGTCGCCTGGCTGTGCCGCTCGCTCGGTGAAGAGGGACTCCACGTCCGAGCCGGCGACATCGTCTTCACCGGCGGGCTGACCGCACCGTTCGACGTCTCGCCTGGTGCCACGTTCCGTGCGACCGCCGACGAGGGTGTGCCCACATCGGTCTCGATCACGACCTGACCTTGTCTCGGCCACGAAGCGACAGCCTCATCGCGTAGGCCGTCCGAACCATCCTTCGCGGACTTCGCCCGTGGTGGGCGAGGCGAGCGCCAACGAGGATTGGACGATGACGGCCATGATCGACCCGATTGCTGAACCGACGACGGACCAACCCGTCCCGGACAAGGCGCCGCTCGTCGGGGCGGCCGCCATCGCCGGATCCCTCGCGGCCCTCGGGCTCGCGAACGTCGTGGCCGCT
>CALLIQ010000747.1 GCA_938008925.1 uncultured Acidimicrobiales bacterium | reverse complement strand
CAGGTGATCCGAGGTGAGTGGATCAAGTTCTGGTCGGTCCGATCGACCTCGTTCACCCTGCTCGCCGCCGGTCTGCTCACCGTCGTCTTCGGCATGATCTTCTCCGCCGTCGCCGAGTCGGGAGACAGCGCGCCGGGTCCGGCCGCCTTTCTCACGAACCCCGTCGATCTGGCGCTCGGTGGTATCGGGTTGGCCGAGATGGTCATCGGTGTCGTCGGCGTGATGGTCGTGACCAGCGAGTACTCGACCGGTCTGATCCGCACCACCTTCGCTGCCGCTGGACGACGAGGCCGAGTGATCCGGGCGAAGGCAGCCGTGGTCAGTTCCTCGGTGTTCGCCGTGGCGCTCGCTGCAGTGACCCTCGCCGTGATCGCCGGTCAGGCCGTGTACGCGGGCGCTGAGGCGACCATTCCGGTGATCGACGTCCTCGACGTGATCCTCGGCTCCGCCTTCTACCTCACCGGCATCGCCCTCATCGGCGTCGCCTTCGGGTTCATCCTGCGGTCGACGGCTGCCGGCATCGGCACCCTGGTCGGTGGCGTCTTCATCGGACCGAACCTGCTCAACCTCCTGCCGAGCAGCTTCACCGACGTGTTCATGAAGTACCTGCCATCCGAAGCGGGCTCTGCGATGATGACGCAGGTGTCCGACCCCGACCTGCTGAGCCGTGGATCCGCCTACGCGGTCTTCGCTGCCTGGGTCGTCGGTTTCCTGGGCCTGGCCGGCTGGCTCGTTCAGCGCCGAGACGCATGATCGACGCCCGGCTCAGCGCTGCCGGCCGCTGGCTCCGCGCCGATCTCCGTCGCTTCGACGTCGTCGTTGCCGTCGTTGTCGTTGCGGTGAGCATGCTGTTGGTTCTCGGGAGCCCCGACGGGTTCGACACCGGCTGGCCCGAATGGGCGGCCGGTGTCGGCGCGTTCTGCCTGCTCATCATGCGACGTTGGCAGCCTGCAGTGCTGCTCGCAGTCGCACTCGTGTTGACCGCCGTCCACGTCGGCATGCTCGAGCGGCCGACGCCGATGATCTTCACGGTGTTGGTGCTGCTCGCGACGACATGCGTGCGGCTCGAGCGCTGGCCCGCCATCGGGCTCGGCGCAGGTATCGCCGTCAGCCTCTACGTCATGGGCCTGGTGGGCACCGACGCCGAGTACGGCGACGCTCGAGCGGTCATCGGGATCGCCTGGACGTCAGCTGCGGTGGGGACGGCCGACGCCGTGCGATCGTGGCGTCGCTATCGGGAGTCGGCGACGGAGCAGATCCGTTCGGCCGTGTTGGCCGCCGAAGCACAGGCCCGTCAACAGGTCTCGGAAGAACGGCTCACCATCGCTCGTGAACTGCACGATCTCCTCGCTCACAATCTGTCGGTGATGAACGTGCAGACGGGCGCGGCGCTCCATCTGTTGTCGACTGACCCCGCGCAGGCGGAGACCTCGCTGCGCACCGCACGGGACGCAGGTCGATCGGTGCTCGACGAGCTGAGCGAGTTGCTCGTCGTCCTCCGCACGGGTGAAGCAGGCAGTGGCGACGGAAGTGCTGGTGACGGAATTGGCGGGGATGGGAGCGATGGCCGGGCGCCGACCTCGTCGCTCCCGACCGTCGACGAGGTGCCCGACCTCGTCGACACGATGCGATCGGCCGGTCTCGCCGTCGCGTGGAATCGCTCTGGCGAACCTCGCCCCCTGGCGCCGGCGGTGTCGCTCGCCGCCTACCGAATCGTGCAGGAAGCGCTGACCAATGCGGCCAAACACGGGTCTGGTTCGGTCGAACTCTCGACTCGTTGGAGCGACGATGGATTGTCGATCACCGCGTCGAACGAAAGGGCCTCGAATGACACGGCCTCGAATGACACGGCCTCGAACCAACGAGTTGGAGCGTCGGCCGGCGGGGCGGGGCTCGGTTTGGTCGGGATGCGGGAGCGGGCGAGCACGAACGGTGGCCGACTGGCGGTCGATGACGCCGGAGGCCGATTCACGATCGATGCGTGGTTGCCGACAGCGAGCGCACATGCCGAACCGGCCGACCGATGAGACCAGCTGATGGGCCTGGCCGACGCGAACCAGAGGTGATGTGATGATCCGCGTCGTACTGATCGATGACCAGGCGCTGATCCGCGCCGGCTTCCGGGCGATCATCGACTCCGCTCCTGATCTGAGCGTTGTGGGCGAAGCCGATGACGGCACCGATGCGCTCGACGTGATTCGCCACGCTGAAGCCGACGTCGTGCTGATGGACATCCGGATGCCTGGTCGAGACGGCATCGAGACGACAAAGGCCATCGTCGACGCCGGCGATCTCAGCCAGGTTCGCGTGATCGTGCTCACCACCTTCGAGCTCGACGAGTACGTGGTGTCCGCCATGGCGGCTGGAGCCAGCGGCTTCCTCGACAAAGGGGTCGACCCCGACGTGCTCCTCGACGCCATCCGGGTCGTCGCCGGCGGCGATGCGCTGCTCACACCGAACGCCACCCGTGCGCTGCTCGCCTCACTCAACGAGTCGCCCGATGCGCCACCGGTCGATGAAGACGCCGTTCGTCATCTCACGGCTCGAGAGCGCGAGGTGGTGTCGCTGGTCGGCCGGGGCATGTCGAACGACGAGATCGCCACCGAGCTGATCCTGTCGCCACTCACTGCCAAGACCCACGTGAGCCGGGCGATGACGAAACTGCACGCCCGAGATCGTGCGCAGCTGGTGGTCATTGCCCTCCGGACCGGACTGACGAGACTCGACGATCTCTAGGCCACCCCGCCCGCCAAGGTGGGAGCGCTCAGCTCCGCCAGGGCTCCACGATGATCTTGATGTGGTCGTTCGGTCCCGACAGCGTCTGAATCGCATCGTCGACGCCTTCGATCCCCACCGTCGCGGTGACGAGGGGAGCGAGGTCGACGTCGCCGGACGCAAGCCAATCGATGGCCTCTGCGTAGTTCTCGGGCGAGTAGTAGAAGGTGAACCGAAGATCGAGCTCCTTCCGCATCGCCATCGCGGGCTGCATCGTGAGGTCCTCGGTGTGCACGCCGACAACGACGATCCTCGTCCGCGCCGGTGCGCGGTCGATCATCGGGCGCAGCAGCGACGTGACACCGGCGCACTCGAGGATCACGGCTCGCCCAGGCTCGCTTGATTCCTCCAGGGCGACGTACTCATCGGCGTCGGCCGGGTCGACGGTTTGGGTGGCGCCGAACGTCTCGGCCATCGACCGCCGGTGGGCCACGGGGTCGCTGGCGATGATGGTGCCGACGCCGCGCATTCTCAACGCGGCGATCGTCGCCAGTCCGATGGCACCGCAGCCGACGACGAGCGCGGTGTCGTCGCTCGTGACGTCGCCCCGCTCGAGCGCGTGGATGGCGACGGCGAGCGGCTCGGCCAGCGCGATCGACTGCGTCGCCAGATGGTCGGGAACGACGATGAGGTTGGCCTCGTCGAGGAGGAAGTACTCCGACAGCGCTCCGTGGATGCGCCGCGATGTGCCGACTCCCTGGCGGAGTCCGTCGCCGACCGTGACGAACGGGATGGAGGCCACGCGGGTGCCGGCTGGGACCGAATCGTGATCGCCGCCCGGTCCGTGATCGACGACTTCGCCGGCCAACTCGTGTCCGAGCAACACGCCGTTGCCGGCATCGGGATCACCGGGCGCGGGATCGCCCGGTCGCGGCTTCGAGAACATCTCGTCGTAGTGATGCACCATGTGGAGGTCGGAGCCACAGATCCCGCACGCGAGGCTGCGGACCAGGACCTGCCCGGGCCCGGGAGTCGGAGTCGGATGTTCCTCGACGGTGACGACGCCGGCCCGACCGACGATCGCCCGCATCGCTGTCGGCACAGTGATTGGCGCAAAAGAGGGCACGGCGGTCAGCCCTGCTCTCCGTTCACGATGACGGCGGAGTGGTCGAGTCCGAGCTCGTCGCAGGCGGCCCGGTAGCGGGCGAGGATCTGCTGGGCGTCGGTGATGCTGATGACGTCGCCGTTCTCGTCGATGTTGACGTTCGACCCGTAGATGGCGAACCAGACGTCGGTCGGCTCGGTGTTGTCCTCGCCGACCATCAGCGTGTGGACCGAATGGGCTGGCTCGAACAGGTACGAGCCCTCGGTGTTCACGTACTCCGGGTACTCCTTGTAGAACCACGAGCCCGCGAGCGTGACGGCGAACACCGAACCCGTGTGGTAGTGCTTCGTGACCTGGTAACCGGGCTGGAACCTGGTACGGAGCACCCACAGGCCGATGTTCAGGTCGACCTGGAGCAGCTGGAACGTGCTGCCGTCGCCGAGGTCGATGTGGGGCAGGTCGCTCTCGCCGATGTGGATGGCGTGCGACATCGGCACGGTCGGGACGGGGCCCGTCGCCGCTTCGGGCTTCACGGTGTCGGTCATGGTTCGCTCCTGGTGCCGGTGGCTGGTGGCGCCAGTGTCGGCCGAATCGGCCGGTGTGTTCAACCTCGTCGGCCCGCCGGCACCCGCCCACTCGCCGGGGATTGGCCTCGTGAGTGAGCAAGGATGTTCACATGACGACCGCATCGGACCAGCAGAGCTTCGAAGGGGCGACGTTCTCCAAGACGAGCTTCAAGGGAGCGACGATGCGGGCCTGCGACTTGAGCGGGGTCACGATTCGGGCAGCCGACGTGAACGGCCTCGACATCGATGGCCCCGATCTGATGTTTGGCAGCCTCGTCGTGAACGGCGTCGATGTGGTGCCCCTGATCGACGCCGAGCTCAACCGCCAGTTCCCCGGTCGAGAGTTGCAGGGCGCACAGACGCCAGAGGGTCTTCGAGAGGGTTGGGTCGCGGTCCGGGATGCCTGGGCGACGACGGTGGCCGACACGCCGGCTGAGATGGTCAATGCTTCGGTCGACGAGGAGTGGTCGCTGGCACAGACCCTTCGCCACCTCGTCCTGGCGACCGACGCGTGGCTCCGAGGGGCGGTCATGGGGATCGACCAGCCGTTTCACGAGCTCGGCCAGATCTTCTCGAGCGCATCGGAGATTGGCTTCGACACGTCGATCTTCCGGACCGACGAGCCGACGTTCGACGAGGTGCTCCATGTCCGCGCTGAGCGCCAGACGATGGTGGCCGACTTCCTCGATGGAGCGACGTCGGACCTGCTCGCCGAGGAGCGCGACAACCCATGGGGCGTCGAAGGTTGGCGCCTGACCGTGGGCGACTGTCTCCGCGTCATCCTCGAAGAGGAGTGGGCGCACCTGCGCTACGTCCGACGAGATCTCGCACGGCTCGCGTGATGTCGTCGTTGCATCGACGCCGACGGGCGTGCAACGGTGGTTCATGACTTCGACCGGTGAGATTTCGAACGGTACGACTTCGAACGACGCGTCAGCCGGCGCCCCAAGCGACGACGTGATGGCGGAGTACTTCGCCGACGGCGAGCGTCGAGCGATGGGACTCGGCAACCGCGGGCCGGTGCGCTTCGTCGGCGCTGGCGCGCTCCACCCGGAGATCCTCGAGGCGTACTGGCAGCACGGCTTCTACGTCTTCGAGGGCGTCCTCGGTGCCGAAGAGCTGGCCGAGATCGAGGCCGATCTCGCCGCATTCCGGCGCCGCCTGCCCGTGCATCGCGGTGCCAAGGTCGACATCGACGGCAATCCGGCGATCGGGGCCGATCGACAGGCTCAGAACGTGATCTGGGCGAAGACGTTGTCCGATCCCGTCGGGGGAACGAAACAGGCGCACGGCCGTCACCCGGTGAAGATGACCGAACCCACCGCTGCGCCCGACGCCCCGGAGGAAGTGGTCTTCGTCGTCCATGGGTCGCTGCAGTACAGCGACGCGTGTCTTCGCGTCTACGGCCACCCCGACTTGCTCGGCATCGCCGAGGCGATCAACGGCCGCGATTTCACCCCTTTCAACGAGGTGCTGTTCATCAAGGATCCCGGTGTTGGCCCGTCGGTGGCGTGGCATCGCGACGGTGTCACGCACTGGGACTCCCCGGACTGGGATCAGGGCTCGCACGGGTTCAACCTGATGGGCCAGGTCTTCGGCTGCACACCGGCAAACGGGGTCTGGGTCGTCCCCGGGACCCACAAGCTTCGTACGGTCGACATCGCCGGGATGGTCGAAGCTGCTGGCTCCGATCGTCTCCCCGACGCAGTGCCCCTCGTGTGTGCGCCGGGCGATGTGGCCATCGTGAATCGCCAGGCCGTCCACGGCTCGTTCGCCAATACCAGCCCGGACCCGCGCGTCACCATCAACATGGGCTTCCATCGTCGCTCGTCTGTGCTTGGCCAGACCGGGAGCGGGATCCACGGCACCGTCGGGCCGCTCGACGAGGAGCGAATCGCTCGACGGTCACGGGTGATCGGCATGGGGATCGACGCCCGCCGGCAACACAACCCCGACGAGCAACCGTTCGACTACGCCCCGCTCGCCGGTCACGACGTCCGCTTCGACGACGATGCTCGCAACGAGTTGGTCGACTACAACGCCTTCGATCTCAGCGTCTGAGCGGGCTCAGATTCGCCGAACTGCGAAGGCGGCGCGTCGCACGAACACCGGCAGGTGTCGGTCGGCATGCCTGAGAAGGAGAACTCGTGCCGGCCGGCACTTCTCGCGTCCGCAATCGATTCCTAGCGTGCTCCATGAGCGCCGTAGACCGCGGCTGCCGATGTCGAGCACGAGGAGTTCCGATGCGTCGAGCACGTGTGCTGTTGATTGCCCTGGTCGTCTCCGTCGCCGCCTGTTCATCAGGCAGTGACGAAACGACCGGAGACGAAACGACCGAAGCCGAAACGACCGAAACCGAATCAAGCGACACCACCGAAGTCGTCGCCGGCGAGTCGACGGACGAGACAGACGATTCTGTCGACGCGGACGACGACTCCTCCGAAACCACCGACAGCGAAGAGGCGGCGACGGGCGAGACGCAGTCGTTCACCATCGAGGTCTGGGCCGACAACTGGATGGCCGTCTACGTCGACGGTGAGCTCGTCGGCGAGGATTCCGTGCCG
>CALLIQ010000746.1 GCA_938008925.1 uncultured Acidimicrobiales bacterium | reverse complement strand
AGGTTCAGGCTGCGGCGATGCCGTTGAGCACGAGGTCGATGACGACGGGGATCTCGTCCATGGCGATCATGCCGCCGCTGATGATGCGGCGGGCGACGACCGGACCCTCGACCAGCTCGCTGAGCAGGGCGAGGTCGACGTCGGCGCGAACCTCACCCCGGGCTTGTGCGAGCTCGAGCACGGTGAGCACCGGCATCTTGCGGACGTGTTCGAATTCGTCCTTGAGGCGGGCGAACTCAGGGTCGACGGCGGCCTTTGCCATCACACCCATCATCATCCCGAACATGGTCGGGTCTGAGATGACCGGCACCATTTGCTCGTAGACGGCGATGAGGTCGGATCGCAGCGACCCCGTGTTCGGGGTGGTGAACGGCTCGACCATGCAGTCGATCGTGTGGATCAAGAGCTCGTCGCCCGAGCTGAAGTGACGGTAGATCGTGGTCTTGGCGACGCCGGACCGGGCGGCGACGGCATCGACCGTGAAGCCCCCGACGCCGACCTCGGCGATGAGCTCCTGAGCGGCCGAAACCACCTTCGTTCGTGCTTCTTCACTGCGAGGACGGGCCATGACGCTACGGGAGGGTAGCGTGACATCCGGCATAAATCCTTGCGTTGAACGTCACACCGGTTTAGAACGCTACGGGGTGGTAGCGAAACCCTGACCGTCTCGCTACGTTCCCTGACGTTCACGGGCGACCATTGGTGAACGCCCGTCCGAAACCACCTCGCACACCGCAGCGAGATCGAATCCCCCGCCCTCGACGAGGAGAACACCCATGTACGCACGACTCGGTGCCTGGTGTTACGACAACCCGTTCAAAGTGATCGCCATCTGGGTCGCCATCTTGTTCTCCATCGGCGGCGTCGTCGGTGGGCTCGGTGGGCCCGCGTTCGACAGTTCGTTCGAGATTCCTGATTCGGAATCGGCCGACGGATTCGACATCGTCAACGAGCAGTTCGGTGGCTTCGGGTCGGGTCAGCCCGGCTCGATCGTGTTCGAGGCCGAAGCGGGCGTGCTCGACCCCGAGGTCCAGGCCACCATGTCGAGCTTCATCGACGAGATCCGGGCCGAGACCGGCGAGGGCGGCGAGTTCGAAGAGCTCTTGATCGTCTCGCCCTACGACGAGAACGGCGCTCGGCTCATCTCTCCGAGCGGACAGATCGCCTACGCAGACATCAGCGTCCCGCTCAGTGTCGACCAGATCGTCGCCGGCGAGATGGGTGCGGCCATGGTGGAGCGTGCCGAAGAGGCAGGTCTCGAGGAGCAGGGCATCACCGTCGAGATCGGTGGCGCCATTCTCGGTGGCTTCGAGCCACCCGAGTCCGAGCTGCTCGGCCTCGCCTTCGCCGTGTTCGTGCTGATCGTGGCCATGGGTTCGGTCGTCGCCATGGGCACGACGATCGGTGTCGCCGTGTTCGGCGTCGCCACCGGCTTCATGACGATCACCCTGATCTCCAACTTCATCACCGTCCCCGAGTTCTCCACGTCGATCGCCTTGATGATCGGACTCGGCGTCGGCATCGACTACGCGCTGTTCATCGTGACCCGCTATCGCGAGGCCCTCCGCGAGGGCTTCGATCCACGAGGCGCCACGATCGTCGCGCTCGACACCGCCGGCCGCTCGGTGATCTTCGCCGGCGCCACCGTCGTCGTCTCGCTCCTCGGTCTGCTGTTGATCGGGCTCGCCTTCATCACCGGCCTCGGCATCTCAGCAGCCGCGACGGTCGGCGTGGTGATGTTCGCCTCGGTCACGCTGCTCCCCGCCGCCCTCGGCATCGTCCAGGACAGGGTGGAACTCACCCGCTATCGGGGCATCGCCGCCGCCACGTTCATCGCCATCGCACTGCTCGGACTCGGACTCGGGCTCAGCCCGAGCACCTTCTCACTTCCCTTCGTCGGCCTGGCCATCGCCACGCTGCTCGTCGGTTCCTCGCCGCTCGGCAGCGTCTTGAAGAAGGCCCTGCCAGCCCGCAAGCACGTCCCCGTGCGCGACACGATCTGGTACAGCTGGAGCCGCACGGTGCAGGCACGTCCCTGGGCGTGGGCCATCGGCGGCACGATCCTCCTCCTCGTTCTCACCGCTCCGCTTCTCAGCCTGCGCATGGGCTTCTCCGACGAGGGCAACTGGAGCGAAGAAACCACGACCCGCCGGGCCTACGATCTCAGGGCTGAAGGCTTCGGCGAGGGCGCAAACGGTCCGCTCCTGATCGCCACCGAGCTCACGTCGCCCGCCGACTTCGCCACCCTCGAAGCACTGGCCGGACAGCTCAACGAGGCCGAGGGCGTCGCATTCGCCTCGCCGCCGTTCCCGAACGACCCGGAGAACCCGACCGCAGCCCTCATGCAGGTGCAGCCGACCACGTCGCCCCAGGCCGCCGAGACCGAAGAGCTCGTGACCCGCATCCGTGAAGACATCATCCCGGCGGCCGTCGACGGCACCGAGCTCGCACCGAAGGTCTCGGGCGCAACCGCCGCCAACATCGACTTCACCGGCTTCTTGGGCGGGCGAATCCTGTTGTTCTTCGGCGTCGTGCTCGCCCTCAGCTTCGCTCTGCTGATGGCGGTGTTCCGCTCGATCATGGTGCCGCTGAAGGCCGTGATCATGAACATGCTGTCGATCGGTGCGGCGTACGGCATCGTCGTCGCCGTGTTCCAGTGGGGCTGGTTCGGGAGCGTGTTCGGCATCGAGCCCGCCCCGATCGAGCCGTTCATCCCGATGATGATGTTCGCCATCGTGTTCGGTCTGTCGATGGACTACGAGGTGTTCCTCCTCTCACGGGTCAAGGAGGAGTACGAGCGCACCGGCGACGCCGTCAACTCCGTCGCTGACGGCCTCTCCATGACCGCTCGAGTCATCACCGCAGCGGCCGCGATCATGGTCGTGGTGTTCGGCAGCTTCGTCTTCGAAGACGACCGCATCATCAAGCTGTTCGGCCTCGGCCTCGCCATGGCCGTGCTCATCGACGCGACGCTCGTCCGCATGCTCCTCGTGCCGTCCACCATGCAGCTGCTCGGCGCCCGCAACTGGTGGCTGCCGGGCTGGCTCGATCGCCTGCTTCCGAACCTCAACGTCGAGGGTGGCCACCACGAACCACCCGCGAGTCCTGATCGCGGTGCTGACGGTGAGGCCGATGACGACACCGGTGGTGCCGACGGCGACGAGCCCTCGCCGACGCCCGAACCCGTGCTGGCCTAGCTGTATTGAGCAGGCAGCCTTCGCCGACTTGGCTCAGGCTCGACTCGGCGCGCCGCCCGGCATCGCGCCGGCGAGGCGTTCCGCGAGCCACGGGCCGCACACGATCGGTTCGCTTCCATCGAGCGGTCGAATGAGCGACTTCGCGGCGGGGCGGTGGAAGCCGACGAGCGTCAGGTGATCTTCCGCGGGGTGTTCGATCGAGGGCCCCGGGATGCGGTGCACCGGTGAGGGCCAGCGGCCTGCGGTCCAGCGCTCCAAGAGATCGCCGACCTTCACGGTGAGACAGCCACGCTCCACCGGCACGTCGATCCACTCGCCATCGTCGAGGACCTGAAGACCGGCCGGCGACGGACGACGGTCGAGAATCGACAGTGTGCCGAAGTCGGTCCGGGGCGCGGTGCGCAACGCTCCGGCTGCGGCCTGGCTGCCGACGACCCGATAGGACGGATACCAGTGCGCCACCACGTTCATGCCGACGCCAGCGAACTGTGATGCCATCGCCCCCGGCGCGAGTCCGAGGGCCATCTCGCTGACCTCGACGAGGACGGCTGCGAGGTCGAAGAGCTGGCCCCGGAGTCGGGTCCAGGCCACGTCAAACATCGGAACGTCGGGCGGGTAGACGTTCGCCCCGAAGGTGAGCGGGTCGTCGACGCCGGGAGGTGGCGTCTGCGATCCGGTGGCGAACGTCTCGCGCAGTTCGGGGTTCGCGAGCTCCGGGAAGGCCGGCGCGAACCAGCCTCGGGTCGCCGGTCCGTCGCCGACGCACAACTGCTTCTCGTCGAGCGGAAGCTCGAACAGTTCGGTCGCCACCGCCCGAGCCCGATCGAGCACCGCTGGCTCCACACCGTGGTTGCGAACCTGGATCACCCCGTTTTGGCTGATCGCCTCGTCGAAGGCCCGAGCCACTCGAGCTCGGTCGCCTCGGTTCCACGCTGCCAAATCGACGATGTCCATTCGTCGCATCGTTTCACCACGATGTCTGCTCGGTGTTGCCCGACTGTGAACCGTCCGTTACGCCCTTCTTGGGGGTCCCTCTCGAGGGAACTGGCGGCCGTGAACACGTTCGCGCGCCAGCCAACCGTTGTGGGAGGCTGCGCTGTGGCCACGACCAACCGAGACACCGCACCCGATGTGCGCCGTCCCCGTCTCGCGTTGGCGGTGGCCGCAACAGCGATGTTGTTGGCAGCATTCGTCGGGACGGCCACCAACATCGCCATTCCGGTCTTGGAACGCGAGTTCCCCGACGCAGGACTCACCCACATTTCATGGGTCATCTCCGCGTTCGCCGTCACGCAGGTGACCTTCATGCTCCTCGGCGGACGACTTGCGGACCGCGTCGGTCGCCGGAAGGTGTTCGTCGCTGGCTTGGGTGTCTTCTCGATCGGAGCCGCCCTGTCCGCCCTTGCGCCCGGGATCGATCTGGTCATCGCGGCGCGCATCGTCCAGGCACTCGGCGTTGCCATGATGATCCCCTCGTCGCTTGCCGCCGTGCTGCCGCTCTATCCCAAGGAACGGCACGGGTCGGTGGTGTCGCTGTGGTCGTCGATGGGCGTGCTCGGGGCGGCTGCCGCTCCAACGGTCGCCGCGGCCCTGCTCGAGGTCGCGACCTGGCGCTTCGTGTTCGCCGTCGTCGT
>CALLIQ010000745.1 GCA_938008925.1 uncultured Acidimicrobiales bacterium | reverse complement strand
AAATCAACCGCCGCCCCATTTCGATTGTTCGCCCTACTGATCGCACTGTTCATGATCGCCGCCGCGTGCGGTGGCGGATCGTCCGGGACAGACGACGCTGCCGACGCATCGAGTGACGAATCCACCGCCGACGCAGAGTCGGGTGAGTCGGAGTCAGGCGACTCCGAGTCGGCTGCTTCAGGCGATGACTTCAGCGACTTCAAGGTCGTCATGATCCTCGATGGATCGGCTGAGGACGGAGGTTGGAACACCACGCACCTCCGCAGCGGTCGAGTCATGGAGGAGAATTTCCCCGGTATCGACTTCAGCTATGTCGAGGCGATCGAGCCCGGCCAGCCGGCGACCAACGCCTTCCAGGACGCCGTCGATGGCGGCGCCGACCTGGTGATCGGCACGACCTTCTACCAGTTCGACATGATCGACGTGGCGGCCGACAACCCGGACGTCTACTTCCTCACCTGGGCAGGCTTCGAGGACCAGCCGAACGTCGGACACTTCGCTCAGGCCTCGGAAGACGGTCGCTACATCGACGGGATGATCGCCGGTTCGCTGACCGAGTCGAACATCATCGGCTACCCGGTCGGGTTCCCGTTCGAAGAGGTAAACCGAGCGCTCAACGCCTTCACACTCGGTGCACTCGAGGTCAACCCAGACGTCGAAGTTCGGGCCGTGTATCTCAACACGTGGGCCGACCCGGCACTCGAGCAGCAGGCCGCCGAAGCACTGGCCAACGCCGGAGCGGACGTGATCGCCCACGAGGTGTCATCGCAGGTCTACGCAACGGTCATGGCCCAGAACGGCGGCTACGTGATCGGCTACACCAACGACTGGTCCGACTTCGAGCCCGACGCATGGGCGTCGTCGTTCCTCATCGACTGGAGCCCCTATTACATCGAGCAGGTCGAGGCGATCATGGCCGGTGAGTTCGAGCCGGGTATCTCCTACGGCGGGCTCGCCGACGGATGGATCGACTTCGCTCCCTTCGGTCCGGCCGTCGACGACGATCTCCTCGCATTGGTCGAGGAGCGGCGGGCCCAGATCACCGACGGCACCTTCGACATGTTCGAGGGACCGATCTTCGACAACCAGGGTAACGAGGTGGTCGCCGAAGGCGAGACGATCCCGTTCGGCGAGCGCAGCCTGTGCTGTCAGTGGCTGGTCGAAGGCATCGTCGGCGAGATCCCGTCGGAGTAGGCCGAGACGAGGCGCGAGAACCCATCGGCAGATGACACCACCTGCATCCCTCCTCGAAGTTCGAGGTCTGACCAAGTCGTTCTACGGCGTGCGAGCGATCGACGCGGTCGACTTCGACCTTCGGGAGGGTGAGATCCATGGACTGCTCGGCGAAAATGGAGCCGGCAAGTCGACGCTGTGTTCGGTGCTTTCCGGGCTCTACCGACCCGACGCCGGTTCGGTGTCGATCGACGGCGACGAGGTGTCGTTTCGGTCGCCACTCGACGCGTCCGAAGCCGGCGTCGGGATGGTCTACCAGCACTTCCGGTTGGTCGACAGCTTCACCGTCGCACAGAACATCGTGCTCGGGCTCGGGCGCGATCAGCGCCCGAGGTCGATTCGACACGTCGAGGAGACGGTCGCCGAACTGGCCGACGAGTACGGGCTCCACGTCGACCCGTCGGCCCCGATCTGGCAACTGTCGGTGGGCGAGCAACAGCGGGTCGAGATCCTGAAGCAGCTCTTCCGGGGCGCTCGGATTCTGATTCTCGACGAGCCGACCGCTGTGCTCGCCCCGCAGGAGACCGATCGCCTCTTCGAGGCCGTGTCGACGATGGTGTCGAAGGGGCAGGCCGTCGTGCTCGTTTCGCACAAGATGGCCGAGACCATGGCGTACACCGACCGGTTGACGGTGCTGCGGCGTGGCGAGAACGCCGGCTCGTTGACGACCAAGGATTCGTCGCCTCCCGAGGTGGCGCGCATGATGTTCGGCGACAGCGACGCCGTCGAACGAACGAGCTTCGATGCGTCGGGTGGCACCGGTGAACCGGTGCTGACGCTCAGCGGGGTGAGCGCGGTCGGAGACAACGGGCTGACCGCCGTCGACGACGTCTCGCTGGTGGTTCGGCGTGGCGAGGTGGTCGGCGTGGCCGGCGTGGCCGGCAACGGGCAGCGCGAGCTACAGGAGGTGATCGCCGGTCTTCGCGACGTGGTTGCCGGCACGGTCGACATCGCCGGCGTCGACTGCACAGCCGACGGTCCGAAAGAAGCGATGGAGGCAGGGCTCGCCTACGTGCCGGAGGATCGACTCGGCGTCGGGCTCGCTCCCGGGCTTCCCCTCGATCACAACATGGCGCTGAAGAGCTTCAATCGAGCGCCGCATGTTCGGCGCGGCATGCTCCAACGGGGAGCGATCGCAGCGACAACGCAGCGGCTCGTCGAGGCCTTCGACGTGCGGGGCAATCGCGCCGGGATGCGGGTGAGCCTGATGTCGGGCGGCAACCTCCAGAAAGCGATCCTGGCTCGCGAGCTCAACGAGGACCACGAAGTCCTGCTCGCTGCAGCACCGACGAGAGGCCTCGACATGGCAGCGGCGGAAGCCGTTCGAGGCCACATCGTCGACGAACGCGAGAGCGACCGAGGCGTCTTGGTCTTCTCCGAGGATCTCGACGAGGTCGTGCACATGTCCGACGTCGTGCTCGTGATGTTCAAGGGTCGGATCGTCGGGTCGTTCGACCGGGACGAGGTCGACATCGACAGGATCGGGCTGCTGATGACCGGTTCTGCCGTCGACGACGAGGAGCCGCTCGACCTCGATGCTGCCGAATCGGGGTCCGAGTCCGCGTCCGCGTTGGCGTCGGAGGGGGTGGCGACGTGACCAGCCGAATCCGAGTGTCGCCCCGGGGGACCGCAGGGCCGATGGCCCGCTTCGGCGTGCCATTCGTCGCGTTGGTCGTCGCCCTCGCCATCGGCGGCGTCATTCTCACGCTTGCCGGGAACGATGCCATCGAGGCCTATGTGACCCTGTTCGACTCGAGCGTCAACGGCTGGACGCCGATGGCTCGAACCCTGGCGCTGGCGACACCGCTGATCCTCACGGGTCTGGCGGCCGCAGTCGCCTTCCAGATGCGCATCTACAACATCGGGGGCGAGGGGCAGCTCTACATGGGAGCGATCGCCGCAAGCGGCGTCGGCCTCTACCTCCCGGAAACGACCCCTGCGGTCATCATGCTCGGCGCCATGCTCGTCGTCGGCGCGCTGGCGGGGGCGTGTTGGGCACTGCTCGCTGCAATCCCGAAGGCGCTGTTCAACGCTGACGAGATCATCACGACGTTGATGCTCAACTTCGTTGCGCTCGCGTTCATGAACTACCTGATCTTCGGGTCGCGCAGCTTCTGGCGTGACCCGCAGCGCACGGTTCCCGGCGGCAAGCGACTACCCGACTCGGCCGTGTTCCCGAGCCTGTCGGGGCGCCTCCATGTGGGCATCATCGTTGCGGTCGTTGCCGCTGTGTTGCTGTGGTTCGTGCTCCGACACACGACCTGGGGGTTTCAGATCCGCACCGTCGGCGACTCGCCGAAGGCTGCTCGGTATGCGGGCATGGGCGTTCGAAACAAGACGATCACGGTCTTGGGCATCTCCGGTGCGTTGGCCGCCATCGCCGGTGTCAGCGAGGTGAGCGGCGTGTCAAAGGGGCTCGAACCGATCACGATCGCGGCCGACATCGGCTTCACCGGGATCATCGTGGCTGTCGTGGCCCGCAACAATCCGCTCGGTGTCGTTCCCGTCTCGATCTTCCTCGCCGCGATCACGACCGCAGGCAGTCGGCTCCAGTCGCTCGGCATCGACGTCGAGGTGGTGTTCCTACTTCAGGGCCTCATCTTCCTGACCGTCACGGCCGGCGAGTTCTTCGTCAGCAACACCGTCAGCCTCGCCCCGAGAGAAGAGACCGTTGACGAGACGGGGCCTTCGTCCGAACTGGCCCCGACGGGAGCGTCATGAACGACAGCTTGGTCATCTTGTCCATCGCCAGCGCGATCGTGGCGTCGATTCCCATCCTCTTCGCTGCACTTGGCGAGATCGTCGCCAACCGCTCCGGCGTCATGAACCTCGGGGTCGAGGGGATGATGCTCGTCGGCGGCGTCGTCGGGTTCTGGGCGGGCAACGAGAGCGGCAACCTCGCCGTTGCGATGATCGTGGGCGGGCTGGCGGGGACTGCGTTGGCGCTCGTTCACGCGGTGTTGGCCGTGACGCTTCGAGTCGATCAGACGGTGTCTGGCCTGTCGCTCGTCATCCTCGGGGGTGGGTTCTCTTCCTTCGTCGGCACGAGCGGTGAGCCCGGGTTGCTGTCGGCGCCGAACGGTGTGGAGATCGCGCCGGTCTTTCCAGCAGCGCTGCGCGATCTTCCGGGAGTCGGGCCGGTCCTGTTCGGCCACGACGTGATCGTGTACCTCGCCGTGGTGGCCGTCGGGCTCGGCACCTACGTTCTGAATCGCACCCCGACCGGCCTGTCGCTCCGGGCGGTCGGGGAGGATCCGGCAGCCGCTGACGCGGCGGGGATCTCCGTTGTGGCAATGCGCTATGTGGCCACCGCCATCGGTGGCTTCGGCGCTGGTGTCGGGGGCGCCTATTTCGTCGTCGGCATCGTGGGAACCTGGCAGAACGGCGTGACCGCAGGGATCGGCTGGATCGCGGTGGCGCTCGTGATCCTCGCCGGCTGGCGGCCGTGGCTGGCGTTCGTCGGTGCGTTGGCTTTCGGCGGCCTGAACGGACTCGGCTTCACGCTGCAGCTCGCTCAGGTCGACGTGCCATCGGATTTCCTCAAGATGATGCCGTTCATCGCCGCCTACCTGGTGGTCGTCGGCGTCTCCGCCAATCCAGCGAGAGCCCGAAAGGTGGCCGCTCCGGCAGCGCTCGCACAGCCCTACGCGAGAGAGGCTCGCTAGGGAGCCTTCGCTAGGGGAGCTTTCGCTAGGGGAGGGACGTGTCGATGGCGATGAGCTTGTCGATCAGGTATTGCACCGCGTCCATCGGTTCCTCGTCCGGCCGACCGATTGGCTCGAGCATCGCGCCGAGGTCGGTCTCGAGGAAGAGCACCAACGACAGCCGGCCCTGCCTCGCGGCGGAGCCGGTCGGAGCGGGAATGCGATGCGGGTTCGATCGCCACCGACCACCGGTCCAGTAGGCCAGCTGGTCGCCTGTGTTCACGATGAGCGAGTCGGGAACGTGAGGCAGGTTGGCCCAACTGCCATCCGCGAGCTGAACCTGTAGCGGCGGGTCTGAGGCCTCGCGCTGCAGCACCGTGATCGTTCCGAAGTCCGAGTGGGGGCCGATCCGGAACTGACCGGGGGCGGGCTCCGCCATGTCGTCGGCGATCGGTGGATACCACGTGAGATTGAGGTTGTGGAGGGGGTCTCGGCACTGCTGCAGAAACGTGTCGGGTGGAAGGTCCGCCGCGACGGCGAGCAGCTCGAACAGTTCGGCCGACAAGGCCAGACCGGCCTCGAGGTAGGCCGTCATCGCCTCTTCGAACGCCGGTACCTCCGGCGGGAACTGGTTCTCGACGGGGATGACACCCATCGAGGTCGGAACGACGGCTCCCTCGACCACCGAGCTGATCGTCCAGGTCTCCTTGAGGTCGGGAGGCGCCGGCTGGCCGCTGGCGTAGGAGTTCGACTCGGCGCCGATCGGCGTCCATCCGGGGCCGCCGGTTCCGTTCTTCTGGCGACAGCGCTGCTTCTCGTCGGCGGGGAGTGCGAAGGCGTCGGCCGACGCGTGTCGGGCTGCTTCGATGACGTCGGCTGGAACGCCGTGGTTGGTGATGATGAGAAAGC
>CALLIQ010000744.1 GCA_938008925.1 uncultured Acidimicrobiales bacterium | reverse complement strand
GGTGGCGCTGGCGAGGAGGTTCTGAGCGAACTGGGCATCGAGATCCGAGGCGGCACACCTCCGGTGAGGGGGAGTGTCGTGATCGAGGGTCGAGCCGAGATCGGTCCGGCTGGGCCGGTCACCCTGCTGCGCACGTCGGCGCTGTCCCTGAAAGACAAAGCCGGCATCGGCAAGCTGCTGGCGACGCTTCCCCGCATCGATTCGCCTGCGCTGGCGACGACCACCACCTCGGACTGGATCGAACGGTCGGTCTCGGGGGATCGAGCACGGTTGTATCTCCGCGGTCTGTGCCGGTTGGCGACTTACGCCGATCTCGACGCACTCAGCGCCGAGGTCGCGGTCTCCCAGCTCCAGTCCGCTCTCGGTGCGGGCGTGCTCTACCTCCACGACGGTTGGCAGTCGCTCGTCGACCAACTGGAGGCTCAGCTGGCATCTCACCCGTCGGTTCGCATCGAACGAGGCGAGACGATCTCCGAGCTTCCGGCCGCACGCACGGTGATCATCGCCGCCGGCGGTCCGGCCATCGCCGGGCGGCTGCTCGGCCGCAGGTTCGACGTCGGCCCACCCGCGCTTGCGAGCTGCGTCGACCTCGGACTGAATCGGGCACCCGATCGCGCCTTTGCCATCGGGGCCGACGTCCCCTTTTACTTCTCGAACCACTCAGCCGTCGCCGACCTCGCGCCCGATGGTCTGTTCTACGCGGCCGTGGCGCAGTACCTCACGCCCGACGACGAGCCGGACCACGCCGGGCTCGAGGCGTTCCTACGCCTCGCCGGTGTCCGGGAGGAAGACGTCGTGACACGGCGCCGGCTGCACTCGATGACGACAGTGTCGGCGCTCGCCACGGCCGACCGAGGAGGTCTCGCCGGCCGCCAGTCCGTTGCGCTGAATGATCGCCCCGACGTGTTCCTCGCCGGCGATTGGGTCGGGCCCGTCGGCCACCTCGCCGACGCCGTGCTCCACAGCGCGCGAGATGCCGCACGACGAGCGATCGCCCATCTGGCTTCGCTCGACCGGACGACCGGAACCGGAGCGAGCCGTACCGGAACGGACCGGGCGAGAGCGGTCGGATCCGAGCCGGCCATGGAGAGCCGATGATCGAGGAGTTGTTCGAGCGAGAGCGGCCCCGGCTGCTCGCCATCGCCTATCGGATGACGGGCACGCCAGACGATGCCGATGATGTCGTCCAGGACGCCTGGCTGCGGTTCCAGGCCAAGTGCGGTGACGAGTCCGACCCGATCGAACGCCCGGAAGCCTGGCTCACCACCGTCGTGTCCCGGCTCAGCATCGATCGTCTCCGATCGGCCAGCAGTCGCCGCGAAACCTACGTCGGTCCGTGGCTGGCCGACCCGTTGTTCGACACCCCAGACACGGCGCCTCCGCCCGACGACGCATCGATCATCGCGGAGTCGTTGTCGCTCGGCTTCTTGGCGGTGATGGAACGCCTCAGCCCGTCCGAGCGCGCCGCGTTCTTGTTGCACGACGTTTTCGGCGTCCCCTTCGACGACGTCGCCAAGACCCTCGAGAAGTCCGAGGCCGCAACCCGCCAACTGGCGAAACGGGCGCGCGATCACATCGCCACCGAACGACCGCGCTTCGCCCCGGACCCCCACGACGTCGAGGAGTTGTCGATGCGGGTGCTCGCCGCTGCCTTCTCGGGTGACATCGACCAGCTGCAATCGTTTCTCGCCGACGACGTCGTCCACATCTCCGACGGTGGCCCACATCATCGAGCAGCCCGAGTGCCGGTGGTCGGCCCCGAACGGGTCGCCCGTTTCTACGTGAACTTGGCCAAGCGGGACGAGCCGGGGCTGGAGTTCCACCCGGCGCACGCGAACGGTCAAGCCGCGCTCTACACGACTCAGTTCGGCGAGCCCTACATGTTGACGACGATCACCTTCGTCGACGGCCTCGCCGTCTCGATGCACGCGGTCCGCAACCCGGAGAAGCTGGCGGCGTTCCACCGAACGTGGCGTGCGGCGGGTGGCCAGTCCACGCTCGAGCGGCCGGGAACGTCCGGCCGGTAGCGACGACCTGAAAGGGGAGGTCGCTCAGCGAGCGTCGAGACCGGCCACGAAGGCAGCGACCAACGCGGGCCACCCGGCGAGGTCGGCGGCGGTCGATGCGAGGTGAAGTGCCGCGTCGGGCAAGAGCCGGTCCAGCTCTTCGGCGGTGCTCGCCGGGTGGCCGGGATCGCCGGTCCAGGCCAGGATCAGCGCCGGGCAGGTGATCGCTGCGATGGCATCTCGATCGGGAAGGTCGGCGGTGGCGGCGCCGCGGAACACCTGCGCCAGTCGGGCCGGGTCCCAGCTTCTGAGGCCCTCGGCCTGGCGACGGTGGTAGTCGGCGTCGTCGGCGAAGGGGTCGGGCGGTGCGATCTCGGCCCTTGCGGCGATCACGACCTCGACGCCCTTTGCGTCGATGGTGCCGGTTCCGGCAAGGTAGGTGTCGACCTGGGCGGCCCTGGTCTCCCAGCCAGTCGGCGGGATCACGAGCACGAGCGCGTCGACTCGTTCTGGCGCTGTCACCGCAGCGTGGAGCGCTGTGGCGCACCCCATCGAGGCCCCGCCGGAGACGAAACGATCGATACCGAGCGCGTCGGCCAGCGCGAGTTGATCCGCAGCGAGCGCCGCCCAGGAATAGGCGGCGAGGTCGGGTGTGGTCGTGGTGTCCCCGTGGCCCCTGGCGTCGTAGCGCAGCAGCCGAGCATCCACGCCGCTCCAGTCGAACACGCCGGATGCATCCTCGAGCCTGCGGCTCTGCGTGAGCCCGTGGCCCCAGATGAGGTCGCGCCCCGATCCGGTGACCTCGTGAGCAAAGGTGGCGTCGCCGATCGTGGTGGTCCCGGCATGGGGCTCTTCTCGGCTCATGGCCAGATCATTGCCCACGGCGCCGGTAAACTCGCAAACCCATGTTCGACACACTGACCGACAAATTCGAGGGCGTCTTCAGCCGCCTGCGCAACAAGGGCGTCCTCACCGAAGCGGATGTCGACGAGGCCCTGAAGGAAATCCGCGTCGCCCTGCTCGAGGCCGACGTCAACATCACCGTCGTCAAGAGCCTGCGGAACCGCATCAAGGAGCGGGCGCTCGGCGAAGAGGTGCACAAGGCCCTCAATCCGGCTCAGCAGGTCATCAAGATCGTCAACGAGGAGCTCACTGCGAGCCTCGGTGGCGAGACGATTGCGATCACCTACAGCTCGAAGCCGCCGACCGTCGTGCTCATGGCCGGTCTCCAGGGTTCGGGTAAGACCACGACGTCCGGCAAGCTCGCCCGCTGGTTCAAGAGCCAGGGCCGCAACCCGCTGCTCGTCGGCGCCGACCTCCAGCGACCCGCCGCCGTCGAACAGCTGCGCACACTCGGTCGCCAGGTCGACGTCCCGGTCTTCTCCGAGGCGAGCGATCCCGTGACCGTGGCCGGCAAGGCCATCGAGGAAGCCCGCAACACCGGCCGCGACGTCGTCATCGTCGACACCGCCGGCCGACTCGCAATCGACGAAGAGTTGATGGAGCAGGTCCGCCAGATCTCCGACGCGGTCAGCCCCGACTACTCCTTCCTCGTCGTCGACGCCATGACCGGCCAAGACGCCGTGACCGTCGCCGAGTCGTTCAACGACAAGCTCGAGCTCGATGGGGTCATCCTCACCAAGCTCGACGGCGACGCCCGAGGCGGCGCCGCGCTGTCGGTCAAGGAGATCGTCGGCAAGCCGATCGCGTTCGCCGCGACCGGCGAGAAGCTCGACGAGTTCGAACTCTTCCACCCCGACCGCATGGCCAGCCGAATTCTCGGCATGGGCGATGTGCTCACGCTCATCGAGAAGGCCGAAGAGACCTTCGAGCAAGAAGAAGCCGAGGCGGCAGCCCAGGCGCTCATGGAGGGTCGTTTCACCCTCGATGACTTCCTCGAGCAGATGCAGCAGCTCAAGAAGATGGGATCCCTCGGTGGACTCGTCAAGATGCTGCCCGGCCTCCCCAAGGAGATGCGCGACGTCGAAGTCGACGATGGCGAGCTCGCCCGCGTCGAAGCGATCATCAAGTCGATGACCACCGCCGAGCGTGCGGAGCCCGAGATGATCGACGCTTCCCGCCGTGCACGTATCGCGAAGGGATCCGGCACCAACCCCAATCAGGTCTCGCTGCTCGTCAAGCAGTTCAGTGAGATGCAGAAGATGATGAAGAAGATGGGTGGGTTCGGCACCAAGAAGGCCCGGAAGCAAAAAGGCAAGAAGGGCAAGAAGGGTAAGAACCAGAAGGGCGGCGGTCGCGTGACCGCCAAGAGCACGGCTCGGATCTCCGAAAAGGGCACCAAGAAGCAGAAGGCCCCGCTGATGCTCCCCGGTCTCGACCGTCTCGACGACAGCGATCTCGAAGAGCTGGCAAACCAGCTCGACGACCTCCAGAAATAGCCCACCTGACAAGGTGGCAACTCAAGGGCTCGCGCGCCGCCGTTTCTTCGTCGGCCCAGATAGCCTTGCCCGTTGCTCGACTCGCGCCCTGCCACCTGTGCACGGCGCACTGACAAAGTGAGATTGATGTGGCTGTTCGTCTTCGCCTGATGCGGATGGGAAAGAAGAAGCAACCCGTGTACCGCGTGGTTGCCGCCGACGCTCGTTCGCCCCGTGATGGGCGTTTCATCGAGATCGTCGGAACCTACGACCCCCGCGCTGAGCCGTCGGTCATCAAGATCGACAACGCCAAGGCCGTGAAGTGGCTCAACGAGGGCGCACAGCCGTCCGACCGGGTCAAGAAACTGCTCGAGATCTCCGGTGGATGGGACGCCTTCAAGGCCGGAACCTCTCCTGAGGAACTCGCCGCCAAGGCTGCGGCCGAGGCAGAGGCTGCCGCCGAGGCAGTCGAGGCATCGGCATGAGCACCGAGGCACCGACGGCACACGCGGTGCTTCTGCACCTTTGCCAGTCGGTCGTCAGCTCGCCCGACGACGTGTCGATCGAGACCAGCTCGACCGGCGATGAGTCGGTTCGCTTCGACGTCACCGTCAACAAGGACGACATGGGTCGCGTGATCGGCCGCCGTGGCCGTGTGGCCGCTGCGATCCGCACCGTGGTCGGCGCCGCTGGTGCCAAGGACGGCGTCGGCACCGAGGTCGAGTTCGTCGAGTGACCCTCGAAGTCGGTCGGATCGGGAAGGCCCACGGCCTTCGCGGCGATGTGATCGTTCACTTCACAACTGATCGCACCCGTGAGCGAACCGCTCCGGGTGCGTTGTTGTTTGCGGGCGACCGCACGCTCGAGGTGGCAAAGGCAAAGCCCTACCAGAAGGGCTTCCTCGTCACCTTCGACGGGGTGAACAGCCGCGAGGCGGCAGAAGAGTTGCGGGGACTGGTGCTCGACGCCGACCCGCTCGATCCTGACGAGCTCGACGGCGACGTCGTGTTCGTGCACGAGGTCGTCGGCAAGCATCTCGTCGACCAAGACGGCACCGATCACGGCGAGATCTTGTCGGTGATCGACAACCCGGCGTCCGACCTCATGGAACTGTCCGAGGATCGTCTCGTGCCGATGGTGTTCTACGTGAGCCACGACGATGACATCGTCGCGGCCGAGCTCCCCGTCGGATTGTTCGACCCACCGGACTCCGCCAGCCAGCCATAGCCTGCTCAGCGTGCGAATCGACGTGCTCACGCTGTTCCCCGAGGTGATCGACGGCTACGCCTCGGCCAGCATCCTCGGTCGGGCGCAGGAAGCGTCGTTGCTCGACGTGCGAACGCACGACATTCGCGATGCGACGAGCGACGTTCATCGCACGGTCGACGCGGCTCCGTTCGGTGGGGGAGCCGGCATGGTGATGCGTCCCGAGCCGCTGGCGGCGTCGATCCGGGCGGCGAATCCGCCTCGGCCGCTTCTGGCGATGGCCGCATCGGGCCGCCCGTTCGATCAGGCGATGGCGCAGGAGCTCGCCGACGGCGGCGGGTTCTCGATCCTGTGCGGGCGATACGAGGGGATCGACCAGCGTGTGCTGGACACGTTCGTGGACGCTGAGGTGTCGATCGGGGACTTCGTGCTCGCCGGTGGCGAGGTGGCGGCAGCGGTCATGATCGAGGCGGTTGCCCGGCTCGTTCCCGGCGTGCTCGGAAACCGCGAATCCATCGCCGACGAATCCTTCAGCGACGGGCT
>CALLIQ010000743.1 GCA_938008925.1 uncultured Acidimicrobiales bacterium | reverse complement strand
CAGGTCGCCCAGGACGGCAAGGGTTACCTCGAGGATCGTCGCCCGAACGCCAATGCCGATCCCTACGTGCTCGCCACGCTCCTCACCAACACGTGCTGCGAGGCACTCGCTGAGTGAGTCTGCGACGGGGCTGGCGCCTCGTCTGGCCTGAGGGCTTTCGATCGAGCACCCGTGCGGTCCACTTCGGTGGACGGTGCGGGTGCTCGTTTCGCTTTTTGTTCGAGTGTCGTCGTTCGAGTGCCTGTCACTCGAGTGCCTGTCGTTCGACTTGAATGGAGCGATCGCCGTTTCCGGACCATCCGACGACCCACTCGACGAATCGTTCGACGTCGAGGCGGGTGAGGATGGCGAGCTCGACGTCGAACGGCTGGCCGAATGCGGGTATTGGCGCTGCGGCGAGCTGTTCGAGACGCGAACGGCGAACCACGTCTTCTGTCGCAAGGCGTGTCGGAGCCGGCAGCGCAAGTGGGAGCGTTCGGTCGAGCGCAAGGCCAACAGGGAGGCCAACAAGAAGGCGGCCCGTGAGGCGAGGGCGGCCAGGCGGAATGCGAGGTGAGAGGGCGCTCGGCTTTCGTCCCGACTTCTTGGCCGAGCCATGAAGAGGGCCTCATCTTCTCCTAACACTGGACGGCGAGATTGTGATCACTCCCCCAAACGAACCAAGAGGTCACACCACAATGAAGAAGCGTTCCGCACTCATCTCAGGCGCACTGGTCACCGGCGGCATGGTCGCCGGTGCGATGTTCGCCCCGCTCTCCCTCGCCTCGGCCCAGGCCGACGAAGAGCCCACCACCCCCGACGCCGGCACCGACGAAGGCGCCCAGGACGGTCAGAGCCGTCGCAGCGAGCGTCGTGAAGCCCTCGCCGAGTTCCTCGGCATGAGCGTCGAAGATCTCAGCGCCGCCAAGGCAGAGGATCAGACGCTGGTCCAGATCGCCGAGGCCAACGGTGTGTCTGAGGACGATCTCCTCGACTACCTCGTCGCCCAGGCCGACGACAAGCTCGACGCCAAGGTCGCCGAGGGCGATCTCACCGCAGACGAAGCCGCCGAGCGTTCCGCCGCCATCGAAGAGCGCCTCAGCGAGCGCATCAACACCCCCGCCTCTGAGCGTGAGGGCCGCGGTGGCCGTGGCGGTCGCAGCGGGGCCGTCCGTGCCGCTGCCTCCGAGGTTCTCGGCGAGCTCGGCATCTCCGTCGAAGAGATCCAGGAAGGTCGAGCCGCCGGCCAGACCCTCGCAGAGATCGCTGAAGCCAACGGTGTCTCCGAGGCCGATCTGGTCCAGGCCTTCGTCGACTCGGCGGAAGCGCAGATCGCCACCAAGGTCGAGGACGGCACGATCGATGCCGACCGAGCCGCGGAGATCACCGAAGGACTCGAAGAGAAGATCACCGAGAAGGTCAACGCCGAGCCGGGCGAGCGCGGTGAGCGTGGTCGCCGAGGCGGCAATGCTCCCGACGCCGACGGCACCGATGCGGAGGCCGACCTGGACGCTTGATCGATCGGCCGCCCGGCGCCCTCCCCTCGGGGGCCGTCCACGTGAAGCCGCAGCCGAATCACGGTTGACGGTTTCACCATCTCCACCCCCAGCAAGACAGCCGGGCTTCGTCACCTTCCCTCCCCCTCCAGGCAGGTCTCGACGAGCCCGGCTGTTGCGCGCCCGACGCACCTCCTCCCAACACTCAGCTCGCCCGCCCCCGCCTCGCTCCCTTCCCCACCTGCCCCCGCCCGTTCTGGAGGCTCTGCGCGCTCCGCCTCTCGTTCTGGAGGCCGGGCGCGCCGATCGCAGCGCGCTGAGTCTCCAGAACCGAGACGGGAGCGCGCTGAGTCTCCAGAACGGGACGGGAGCGCGCAGAATCTCCAGAACGCGCAGAATTCCCAGAACACTCAGGGCCTCCAGAAGGGGTGGCTCTCGGGAATCGGGCACGGGTCCGATCGACGGGCTGGCGTACACTTCGAGGATGCGACGCCTCCGGGTAGCGGCCTGTCAGATCAACACCGTCATGGGCGACATCGACGGCAATGTGGCGCAGGTCTTCGACGTGCTCGAGGAGCTGGAGACCCAGGGCGTCGACGTCGCCGTCTTCCCCGAACTGACCGTGTGCGGGTACCCGCCCGAAGACCTGGTTCTCAAGCCCGGATTCGTGGCCGACTGCGCCGAGGCCGTGTCGAAGATCGCTGCCCGCACCGGCCAGACCGCCGTCGTGATCGGCTCGGTCGTCGGCGATCGTGATCTGTTCAACGCCGCCATGCTGTGTCACGACGGCCAGGTCGTGCTCGAATATCACAAGCGCCTGTTGCCGAACTACGCCGTGTTCGACGAACGCCGCTACTTCACACCAGGCACCGAGCCGCTGTCGCTCGTCGAGATCAAGGGCGTGAAGGTCGCCATCGCCATCTGCGAAGACGTCTGGAGCCCGACGGGTCCGATGTTCGACCTTGCCGCTGGCGGTGCCGAAGCCGTACTCGTGCCGAACGGCAGTCCGTACCGGGCCGGGAAGGCCCTCGGCCGCGACGTCATGATGAGCACTCGGGCATCCGACAACTCGTGCGCCATGGTCTACGTCAACCAGGTCGGCGGCCAAGACGAACTCGTCTTCGACGGCGGCTCGGTGATCTTCGACAACGAGGGTCAGCTCCTCGGACGGGCGCCCCTGTTCGAGAATCACACGCTCCTCGCCGACATCGAGATTCGCGCCACGTATCGAAAGCGCCGCCTCGATCCCCGGGGCCAAGAACTGCCGAGTCCTCAGCTTCCGATCACGGTCATCAGCGAGGCGAGCCCGCTCGACGATCAGCCTCGCGATGGCGCCCTCGAGCCCGACATCGCCCCGCATCTCGATCGGTTCGCCGAACAGTGGGCGGCCCTCGTGCTCGGCACGCGCGACTACGTCCGCAAGAACGGCTTCTCTGAAGTCGGCGTGGCGCTGTCGGGCGGCATCGACTCAACCGCTGTCGTCGCCCTCGCGGCCGAGGCGGTCGGTCCGGACAAGGTGCACGCCGTCCTCATGCCTTCTCGCTACTCGAGCGATCACTCGGTCTCCGACTCGGTGACGCTGTGCGAGAAGCTCGGCGTCGACTACCGCACGATTCCGATCGAGCCGGGTCACCAGGCCTTCCTCGACATGCTGGCGCCGAGCTTCGAAGGAAGCGAGGCCGACACCACCGAGGAGAACCTCCAGAGCCGCATCCGCGGCGTGATGATGATGGGTCTGTCGAACAAGCTCGGCTGGCTGATCCTCACCACGGGCAACAAGAGCGAGGTGTCGGTCGGGTACTCCACGCTCTACGGCGACACCGCCGGTGGCTACGCCGTGATCAAGGACGTCTGGAAGACCGATCTCTACGACCTGTGCCGCTGGCGCAACGAGCAGGGCGACGGCGAAGTGATTCCTGTGAGCGTCATCGACAAGGCGCCCTCGGCCGAGTTGCGCCCGGACCAGCGAGACGACCAGAGCCTGCCGCCCTACCCGGTGCTCGATGCCATCCTCCAGGGCTACGTCGAAGACGACCTGACGGCGACCGAACTCATCGC
>CALLIQ010000742.1 GCA_938008925.1 uncultured Acidimicrobiales bacterium | reverse complement strand
ATCGGTCTCGTCGGGCCACAACATGTCGATGAGCTCCTCGCGCGGAACCGGCCAGCCCCGTGCTGCCGCGAGGCGAGCGAGCACGACCCGAGCCCGACGCGATCCCCACGCCGACACCGGCACCGCTTCGCCGTTGCGACGCACCTCGAGGGTGCCAAGCGTGATCACTTCGACGGTGTCGGCGTGTTGCGGTGCGGGCGTTGGTGAGATGGTGCCGGTCCAGAAACGCTCCACAGCCGGCATCCACTCGTCGAGATCGCCGACGAAGGCGTAGTGATCGACACCTGCGAGTTCGAGCAGTCGAGCGTCGGCGGGCGACGACACGATTTCGTGTGCCCATGCGATGGGCATGGCTGGATCGTCGGTCCGGTGCACGAGCAGAATCGGCGCGTTGACGTCACGCAACACGTCGGTCACGTCCATTTCGAGCATCTGGTCGAACATGTCGAGCAGGGTTTCGCGGGTCGCTGCGCTTCGCTCGTAGGTCGGCCACCACTCGCTGACTCGACGGTCCTCGAGCAGCGTCGGTGAGAAGTACGAGAGCGTGAACGAGTCGGGAGTTCCCCAGGCGTCGGCGAACGCGGCCTGCCGTTCGCGGCCGACCTCGAGACTCGCGGCATCGACGTCCGGCGGGGCGGCCCGCGCGCCCGAGCCGTGGAGCACGATTCGGTCGACTCGATCGGGGTAGGTGGCGGCGAACAACAGCGCCATCGGGCCACCTTCGGATTGAGCGAACAGGTGGGTGCGGTTCACCCCTGCCGCATCCATCACGGCTCGGAGGTCTTCCACCCGTTGATCGAGTCGGACGACACGGCCGCCTCGATCGGATGCGCCGACCCCTCGTTTGTCGAAATGGGTGTAGCGACTGAACGATGCGAAGCGATCGAGCATCCGCTTCAGTTGTGGGATCTGCCACGCCGTCTCGATGTTCTGTGCGAACGGGGGAATGGCGACGACATCGGGACCGCTCCCGATCGTCTGATACGCGATTCGTCCGTCGCCTGTCTTGGCAAAGCGGATCGCGGGTCCCCCCTGCATCTCCACGCCGTCGATGATGGCACACCGACCTCGTTGGTCCTCATGGCGTCGGTCGGCACGGCGTTGGTCGGCGCGGCGTTGGTCGGCACGGCGTTGGTCAGCACGGCGTTGGTCAGCAAGGAGTACAGGCCCGTCGGCGGTTGCGCTCCCGTTCTCGCTCTCGTCGTAGCGTCCGTCCCTCGGTGGGATGCTCCTGCCGATCGGAGGGATCGACATGGAATCGTTGGCGAGCGAAGTGTGGCTGCTCGAAGGGCTGACGGGCAGTAAGCCCGGCATGCTCACCCATGAGAACGGCACGGTCGTTCTGCAGCTGGTGAACGACAACGACCAGCTCTATGAGTCGCTTCGGACGCCGATCTCGGCCATCGCCGACGTGAAGTTTCCGAAGCTCCAGATGAGCGGCGGGTGCTCGTTCACGGTGGGCGACCGCAAGCTCCGTCTCTCGTTCCTGCAGCCGCAGAACACTCGCTCGCCCTTTGCCGATGGCGCGATTCAGGGTGTTGCCAGCATCGGCGGCGGTCGCAAGGCCGGGAAGGCGTGGAAGGCGCTCCTCGGGGCGTAGCAGCCAGCGCCCGGCCCACCAGCACGAGCGATTTCGACTGTCGGCTGACTCGTGACTAACGTCACAGCAGCATGATCGAGCCTTGCGAGACCGGCGTCAGCGCCGCCACGACGCCACGCCTGTGGTTGATGGTTCCCAGCTTCTTGCTCGGTCCGGAGACGTGGCGCGGCGTCGCCGAGGTCTTGCGGATGCTGCGCCAAGAAGTCGTCGTCCCGGCGCCGAAACCGACGACACCTCGAGAAACGGACCATCTCTCACCATGGCTGGACGCGGTGTTGTCCGTCGTGCCGGCGAAACCGAACCTCAGCGTCGTCGCCGTCGGGCACTCGGCCTCGTGTCCGCGCATGCCGATGGTGGTCGATGCCCTGATCGAGGCAGGTCACGACGTCGAGTCCCTGATTCTCGTGAACGGACGCTTTCCCGAGGACCAGGTCGTTCCCATCGATCGCGAGGCGCCGATGATGGACATGCTCGACAACCTCGTCCGCCCCGACGACTACCTGCCGCCGTGGCATCGATGGTGGGGGTCGATGGTCGAGGACATGCTGCCCGACGACGAGGCGAGGCTGCGGGTGTTCTCCGAGGCCAAACCCGTGCCGCGGGCGATCTTCGATCAGCCGATCCCGGCCCCGAAACTGCCCGGTGAGGTCGGGCTCGCCTTCCTGGCGATGGGCGAGATGTACCAACCGTCCCACGACGAAGCCCGGCGGGAGGGCTGGGCTGTCGCTCGCATCGAGGGCGAGCACCTGCACATGGTCGTCGATCCGGTCCTCGTGGCCGGCACGCTCATGTCGTTGGTCGGCCAAGCGGCCGCTCGCTGAGGCGCGACGAGCGGGCCCGGGCGATCACCGGGGCGAACCCGGTACGTTTGCCGCCGTGACCAACCCCGTCTCAGCATCGGCGCTCGACGCCGCGAACTGGGTCAACGCGAACAGCGAGGCAACGATCCTGCTCGAGCGCGGCGCGATGGGTGCTCCCGCGAGCCTGATCGACAATCTCGGGAGCCCCGAAGGCGTGATCGGTCTGATCGGGCGGTCCCTCCGCTCGCTCCACGACACGCCGACGGAGGGCGCCCCCCTTCCCGATGGATGGGCCGCCCTCGATGCCGAGATGGACGCTCGCCTCGAGGCGGGATCGATCGATCCGGCGTCGCTGCCCGATCCGTATCGCCGCTACGACGCGGCCCGTCTGATTGAGATGTGGCGCGAGAGCCGGCCCTCTGCAGGCGATGACGCGCCGGTCGTCTGCCACGGGTGGCCGAGCCTCGAGCGCGTCATCGTTGACCGAACCGAGCTGATCGGTTTCCTGGGCGCAGAGCGCTTGTGCGTCGGCGATCGCCACATCGACCTCGCGATCGTGCACCAAAGCCTGCAGGACACGATCGGCGGCGAAGCGGCGTTCATCTTCTACGACGCCTACGGGATCGACCCGAACGTCGTTCGTCTCGATCACCACCTGTTCGCGGCGCTGCTGCTCTCGTGACCGAGCGGCACGAGTTGGTCGAACATCCCCTGGTCATCGTCGGGCCGACGGCGAGCGGCAAATCATCGCTCGCCCTCGCCGCAGCGATGGCGACACCTGGCGCTGAGATCGTGTCGGCCGACGCCATGGCGATCTATCAGGGGATGGACGTCGGCACGGCGAAGCCGACGATGTCGGAACGGGCGTCGGTGCCCCACCACCTCGTCGACGTGGTGCCACCCGGCGCCGAATACACGGTGAGCCAGTTCACCGACGATGTCGCTGAAGTGATGGACCGTCTGGCCGATCGGCCGCTGGTCTTCGCCGGCGGGACCGGGCTGTACGTCCGAGCTGTGGTCGACGACTTCGAGATCCCACCGCGGTTTCCGTCGATTCGGGCCGAGCTCGAAGCCGAGCCGGACACCGACGCCGTCACGGCAGCGATGTGGGAGCGGTTGGCCGAGCTCGACCCGAGCGGCGCGACCAAGATGGAGCGAACCAATCGGCGCCGCATCGTGCGAGCGCTCGAGGTTTGTCTCGGGAGCGGCAGGCCGTTCTCGAGTTTCGGCCCCGGGGTCGATGCATATCCGCCAACGCGATTCGTGATGGTCGGGCTCGAGATCGAACGCGACGTGCTCGATCGGCGAATCGACGATCGTTACGACGCCCAGATGGATGCCGGGTTTCTCGACGAGGTTCGAGCGCTGCGAGACGCGGACGCGTTCGGACCGACCGCTGGACAGGCGCTCGGCTACCGAGAGTTGTTGGCTCATCTGAACGGCGAGATGAGCCTGGCCGAGGCA
>CALLIQ010000741.1 GCA_938008925.1 uncultured Acidimicrobiales bacterium | reverse complement strand
GTCTCCGGACGCAACGGCGAGGACGACCGCTTCTTCGAGATCCGAGCTGGCGAGGTGCGGTCGGGACGATGCGTGAAGGTCGCCCGCGACGTCACGGCGCAACGACGGTTCAGCCTCGACCTGCAGCAGTCCGAACGTCGCTGGCGAACGATGGCCGATGCTGCCTTCGAGGGGATGGTCGAGATCGACGAAGCCGGCATGGTCGTGTTCGCCAGCGACCGCTTCGCCGAGATTCGCGGCCTGCCCGCCAGCGATGTGCAGGGGCGGTACTTCGGCGAGATCGTTGACGCCGACGACTGGGAGCGGTCCAAGCTGCTCCGTGATCAGATCCGGGACGGCGTCCCGGTCCAGATGGAGATGGCGGTGTCGTTCGGCGACGGCCCGAACCGGTGGGTCGTCGTCTCATCGATGCCACTGCTCGACGAGACGTCGAGCCGTCGCGGTTCAGTCATCTTCTTCTCCGAGACCACCGATCTCCACCTCGCCGAGGCGCAGCGACGACAGGTCGAAGCCGATCTCGCGGTCGTCGAGCAACGCGAGCGAGCCGACGTTGCACGCGCCATCCACGACGGACCTCTGCAACAGCTCGTCGCCGTCGACATCAAGCTCGGTCTCGCCGCTCGACGGGGTGAGACCCCGCCGGAGGTCACCGAGGCGCAGCACACCGTGCAGGACACGATCGCCGACATCCGCAACACGTTGCGCGATCTCACGCCCGACGACGTCGCCGCTGGTCAGCTGCTCGAAGAGTTGACCTCGTTCGGTCGGCGGCTCCTCACCGACTCGCCGACCGCCTTGGTCGTCGAGTCACCGAGTTCGAATCCGCCGCTCGGCCACACCGCGCTCACGATGTTCCAAATCGGGCGGGAGGCGCTCATCAACGCCGCCACCCACGCCGAGGCCGACACGATCTCGATCGCACTCGAGCGCGACGACGAGTGGTTCATGCTCCGGGTCGTCGACAACGGTGTCGGCGTCGCACCAGGCTCGGTTCCACTCAGCGCCGACGGGCACTTCGGTATTCGGACAATGCTCGAACGAGCCTCGGATGCGGGTGGAAGCTGCCACGTCCGGGCTGGCGACGACGGCGGCACGGTGGTCGAGGTCCGACTGCCCGCACCACCGAACACGTGAACGGCCGCCGGCTGAGCCCTCGGCGGGCGCAACGGTCAAGGGTGTGACCGATTCCGCTCTCTCCCCCGAGCCGCACGACCACCCGCGCAGCGTGTGGCGCTGCCACACTGGTCGACGTGGCTGACACGACCGCAACCCCCAAGGTCCCGCGAGCGAGCAACCGGCAACGCATCGTGATCGGCGTCGGTGTGGCCGTCGCGTTCGGCGCACTCGTCCTCGCCGGTGTCTACTCCGGCGAACGAACGCCGAGCGCCCCGATCCTGAGTGGCAGCGCAGCCGATGGCGGTGGTGAGCGAGGCGCCGAAGCCGTCCCGCTCGACGTCGATCCGATCCAGGGCTGGTTCCCCCAATCCGGCATCGGTAGCACCTGCACCGAACCCGTCGGCGTCGACCTGATCCCCGGCTACTCGGCCATTCTCACCATCAACGGCGTGACCATCACCGAGGACGAGACCAACGTCCGGGTCGACACCGATGGCGACGGCGTGAAGGACGCGTTCTCCTCCGGTGGATCACAGGGTCAAGTCACATGGGGGCCCGAGCCCGACTGTCCGAACGGCTCGGTCCTGCGCCCGCAGGGCAACGTGGTCGAAGCATGCATCTATCGCCTCGTCGACGGACCGGAGACGTGCCGCGTCGGCGCCTCGTTCCAGTTCGACGCCCTCTAGCGCGAGTCAGTCTGCGTCGGGTTCGGGTTCAGCGTCGGATTCGACGCCCGGTACGACACCGGTCTCGAGCAGCTGTTCGAACCCCGCCTCATCGATCATCGGGACACCGAGGTCCTCGGCCTTGGTCACTTTCGACGCACCGGGTTCCGAGCCGATGACGACCGCCGTGGTCTTCTTCGACACCGAACCCGGGTTCTTCCCGCCCCGGCTCTTGATCGCGTCGGCGGCGCCGTCGCGGCTGTAGTTCTCGAGCGACCCCGTCACCACGATCGAAAGCCCATCGAGCACCTGGGGCAGTTCGGACCGTTCCGGGCCCGTCAGGTTGACGCCACCAGCGCGGAACTTCTCGATCAGCGCGAGCGCCTTCTCGGAGGCGAAGTAGTCGGCCACGCTCTGAGCGATGACCGGGCCGACACCATCGACCGCCGCCATCGCCTCGACATCGGCGGCGATGATGGCGTCCATGTGTCCGAAGGCCGAGCTGAGCGCCTCGGCCCCTGACGGTCCGAGGTGGCGGATGCCGAGGCCGACCAACAGGCTGGCCAACGGCCTGGCCTTCGACGCGTCGACCGACGCCTGCAGGTTCCTCACGGCCGTCTCGCCGAACCGATCGAGTTCGAGGACTCGGTCCCAGTCGATCCCGTAGATGTCACCGACGTCGGCGATCAACGATTCCTCGATGAATCGGGAGACGACCTTCTCCCCCATGCCCTCGATGTCCATCGCGCCGCGTGACGCGAAGTACTCGATCTGCGTCTGCTGGCGGGCCGGGCACAGCGGGTTGACGCAGAACGTGTGCGCTTCCCCCTCCGGCCGAACGAGCGTGTGGGTGCAGGTCGGGCAGTCGATGGGAAACTGCCACTCGGGGAGATCTGCCGGGCGCTGGTCGAGCACCGGACCGAGCACCTCGGGGATGACGTCGCCCGCCTTGCGCACGATCACGGTGTCGCCCGGACGCACGTCTTTCAGGGCGACCTGGTCCGAGTTGTGCAGCGTCGCCATCTGCACGGTCGAACCGGCGACCACGACGGGGTCGAGGACGGCGAACGGGGTCGCCTTGCCCGTTCGCCCGATCGACACCTGGATGTCGAGCAGGGTGGTGGTCTTCTCCTCCGGCGGCAGCTTGTAGGCCATGGCCCATCGAGGAGCGCGAGCGGTCGAGCCCAGCCGACGCTGCGCATCGAGTGAGTCGACCTTGATGACCGCGCCGTCGATCTCGTAGTCGAGGTCATGGCGATGCTCGTGCCAGTGGCGGGCGAAGGCGATGACGTCGTCGAACGTCGGCACCGGTCGGCGCTCGGGATTGATCGGGAAGCCGAGTTCGCCGAGCCAGTCGATCGCTGCCGAGTGGCTCGCCAGCTCCGGCCCACCCTCGACTTGTCCCAGTTGATAGGCCCAGAAGGCGAGACCCCGGCTGGCGGTGATCGACGGATCCTTCTGGCGCAAGCTGCCAGCGGTGGTGTTGCGGGGATTGGCGTAGCGGGGCAGGCCGGCAGCTTCCTGCGCCACGTTGAGCGCATCGAACACGGGGACGGGCATGTAGACCTCACCGCGCACCTCGAGCACGCGAGGGCCGCCACCGGTGATGTCGATCTCCTTCGGGATCACCTCGATCGTCATGGCGTTCGCCGTGATGTCGTCGCCGACCCGGCCGTTGCCGCGAGTGGCGGCCTGCACCAGCACGCCATCCTCGTAACGCATCGAGAGGGCGATGCCGTCGATCTTGAGCTCGCACATGTAGCCGATCTCGGCGTCGGTCTCGACCTCGAGACCGCGGGCGACTCGCTCGCTCCACTCGCGCAACTCGTCCTCGTCGAAGGAGTTGTCGAGGCTCATCATCGGCACGGTGTGCTCGACGGGGGCGAACGTGGCCGAGCGCGGTGCACCGACCTCGCTCGTCGGCGAGTCGTCGCTGGCGAGCTCGGGGTGCGCCGCCTCGAGGTCTTGCAACTCACGGAACAAGGCGTCGAAATCGGCGTCGGGGATCGTCGGTTCGTCGTTCTCGTAGCGAATGCGATGATCGCGAACGAGTTGGCGGAGTTCGAGGACTCTCACCTCTGGAGATTGGTCGTCGAGAGATTGTTCAGAAGCCACGCCTTGGTGAGGTTACCTCCCTTGATTCCCGGCAGACTTGGCCTCGATGGCCACCACGCGAACTCGAGCCTTTCTCCGAAGCATGTGGCCCATGCGGATCGCCTGGCTCGCCCTCCCCGTCGTGATGGGCTTCGGGTTTTCCGACCTCCTGGCACGTCGAAGCGACATGATCGCGCTCACCGCCGAAGTCGGCTTGTGGGTGGGCTGGTTCATCGGCCTGGTCGCCGTCCTGGCGCCATCCACCGTGGCGCTCACCGTGCTGAGGATCGCGGCACCGGCGACGCTCGCCGCACTTCTCGTCGCCCTGATCGCCGACGGTTGGGAGTTCTCGATCCCGGTCATCGTCGCGATCGGCGGCGCGCTCGCCGTGACCGCGATCGCCCTGTCGGCGTTCACCGGCGATGTGATGGTCAACGGCTCGTCGTATGGACCCGAGCGCCGGATGGCGCTGAGACCACCCGCGGCACTGTTGCTCGGCCCGCTGCAATTGGTCTGGCTCATCGTGGTCGCCGGCCTGATGACCGGCCCCCTCTTGATCGCGGCCGAGCAGACGGTCGCCGGGGTGATCGCCGCGATCGTCGGCGCCGCGGCCGCCATCGCAGGCACGCGGTCACTCCACCAGCTCGCTCGGCGGTGGATCGTGTTCGTGCCAGCCGGCTTCGTGCTGCACGACTACTGGGCGCTCGCGGAATCGTTGCTGATGCAGCGCCGTCAGGTCGCTGGCCTCGGACCCGCACCGCTCGACAAGGGTGAGATCCTCGACCTCAGCGGTGGCTCGCAGGGACTGGCGCTGATGGTGGAGCTGAAGGAGCACACGCCGCTGGCCTTGCGGGCGCGCAGCGAGGTGCAGACGTTCTCCGCCCACCGAATCGTGTTCACACCATCGCTGCCGGGCGAGTTGTTGCGAGAAGCCAGGATCCGAGGCGTCAAGATCGCGAGTTGATGCCGGGCGGGACCGACCTCGGGCGATGAGGGCCCGATGACGCGGGCTCAGTCGACGACCGACGGGTCGGGCACGAGATCGCGCATCAGCCACTGGAACACGCGCCAGCCCGTCTCGGGCACGGCCATCGTCGCTGCGGCCACCTTGGCCGCCTCGACCGAGATCGGCTTCGCCTCCGGCGCCTTCACGTGGACCTCGGCGACCCGTTCGGCCATCACGAACCAGCCGACGGCCTCCTCGACCGAACCGCCGATCGTGAGTGTCCCGTGATTGCGGAGAATGCACAGCTTCGTGTCGCCGGCGGCCGCCGCGATTCGTCGTCCGCCATCGACGCTGAGCACCTCGACCTCTTCGTCGTCGAAGAGCGACTGGTCGAACACGAACGCCGTCGACTCCTGGCTGATCGGCTCGAACGGCTTCACGTTGGCCGACCACGGCGTGCCGTAACCGGTGTGGGTGTGCGCAGCGGAGACAGCGTCTGGACGGGCGTCGAGCAGCGGCCAGTGGATGTTGTAGCCGGCGGTGTTGACCGCACCGATCTCCGCTTCAGCGCCGCCGTCGACGACGCGGCCGTCAGGCCCGACCAACACGAGCCGGCTCACCGTCGCCTCGCGGAAGGGGACGCCCCAGTCGAGGAGCCAGAAGTGGTCGGTGCGTTCTGGGTCGCGGGCGCTGATGTGGCCGTCGCCGAGCCCGCCCCAGCGCATCGCGCCGAAGATGCGGTAGCCGATCGCGCACATCCGCTTGCGGTGGGCGCGCTCGTCTTCGATCGAGCGCACCGCGCCGAACTCGTTGTCTCCGAACCGTGGGTA
>CALLIQ010000740.1 GCA_938008925.1 uncultured Acidimicrobiales bacterium | reverse complement strand
ATGCTGGCTCCAGCGGATGACGTGCAGACGCCGGACGACGCCTTCGCAGCTGCTGCGAACGACTCCGTCGTTCCGGACTGGGCCTCTGTCGACCTCGGCGATGCCGCGCTGGCGGAACCCGCCGCCGACGACGGAGCGGTGGAGCCTGCGCCAGTCGACGATGTGGCATTCGACCAGGTGATGGCCGAGCCGGTTGAGCCGATTGAGTCAGCTGAGCCGGTCGAGTCAGCTGAGATCGAGACGATCGAACTCGACGGACCCGAGCACGCGCCGACCGGCGGGTTCTTGGCCTCGATGCCCCAGGGTGAGCAGGCTGAAGTTCTGCTCGAGATCCTCGGGCTCGAAGCGGGTGCGACGTGGACCGAGGCTCGCGAGGCTCGCGCCGCGTTGCTCGCCGAGCACGATCCAGACGGCGAGACCGATCCGGATCGAGTGGCGCTCGCGCTCGCGATCCGACGCGAGATGAACACGGCCTACGCCGCGCTCCGTCTCCTCCAGGTTCCCTGACCCCGACGGTTCAACGAGCGCCTCGCTGAGAGGACCGTCGTCTCAGTCGTCGATCGGCACAGCCGGAAGGCGAACGACCGACATCGCGGCGTCGTCCAGCGCGCTCGCGAGCGTCGCATCATCCACGACGATGGCGGCGAGCGCCGCCTTCGCCATCCAGCGATTGCGCGCCGCGATCGCATCACCGGGCTTCGCCGGATCTCCGGACAAGGTGACCGTGAATGCCGCCGCTTCGACGATCGCGTCGAAGCGCGCTCGTTCGGCATCTGGCCACTTCGCCGCCGGATCGTCGAACGGCAACACCACGGCAACGGCGACGCCGGACCGGCGGGCGTGTTCGGCCGCGCGCAGCTCGGTGCCACGCCGAAGGCCGGACACGACGAGCGACACATCGCCGACGAGGCCGGCGATGGTGGCGTCGAGCTCGCTCTCGAGTCCTGGCGACAGGGTCGTCGCACCGACCACCCACACAGCCTGATCGACATCCCACGGAATCGGGGCTGAGTCGGTCGCCTCGGCGATCAGCGCCTTTTGCTCGTCGGCGCCGGCGACGGCGAGCTGGTCGGCGATCTCGTTGAACTCGTTGCCGGCATGACCCTTGACCCAGACGAACGAGACCTCGTCGGCCCGTTCCTCATAGGCGGCGATCAACGGCTCCCAGAGATCACGGTTGGCCACCGGCTTCTTCTGCGAATTCTTCCAACCGCGCTTGCGCCAACCCTCGTACCAACGATCGTTGAAGCAGTTGACGACGTAGGTCGAGTCGGAGTGGATCACGACGTCGCCCTCGATGGCCCGCAGTGCCTCGAGCACCGCCTGGACCTCCATACGCTGGTTGGTCGTGTGCTCCTCGCCACCCTTGGCGGATCGACCGTCGCGGGTGACCCATCCCCAACCGCCGGGTCCGGGATTGCCGGAGCAGGCTCCATCGGTGAACACGTCCATCCCCCCATCTTGCCGGGGTCGCTCAAGGAACCGGGCCAACCCACCGAAAGAGCGAGCATGACGCCAAAGTGCCGCTCCGTTCTCGAAAAGGCATCCACCAAATTGGATGGTGCCCCGGTCCTCTACGCGACCGAGTACAACCGGACCGACAGCCGCATTCCCGGTCTCGGGGCGGTCACACAAAAGCTGAGCGTCGGCATCCCGAACGAGGGGTGGATCGCCGTCACGGACCAGGGTCTCGCCGTGTTCACGAGGCGCATCACCGGCTTGGGTGGCCACAAGGGCACGATTCCGAACGAGCTCCTCGCCTCGGTGTCGGTCCAGCACGCGAAGAAGCCGGGGCGAGCCACGATCGCCATGACCTTCGGCGACGGTTCCAGCGCCGAGCTGTTCGCGAAGACCAAGGACACCTACGAAGCGCTGTCGCCGTGGATCCAGGGCCGCCTCGAGAACGCGACGAGCCCGCTCGGCACGCCGGCTGGGCTCGCTCCCGATGCGCCCGATGAGCGCTTGTTCGACATGGACGCCATCTTCGAGACGAACCCCGGGCTCTCCAGCTCGCACTGAGGTCCAACTCGCACTGACGTCCGAGAACACTGAGGTCCGAGACCAGCCTGGAAACTACTTGCCGGTAGCTGCGCGAACGGGCGCCGGGCCGGGAACAATGGTCGGCATGACTCTCGATGGGTTCCTGAGCCAACTGCCCGACATCGATCCGGAAGAAACCGCGGAGTGGCTCGAGTCGCTCGACGCGGTCAACGCCCAGTACGGCAAGACGCGCGCCCGCTACCTGCTGCGCCGCTTGAACGAGCGAGCCCGCGAGCTCCAAATGGGCAACACGGGAACGGTCAGCACCGACTACATCAACTCGATTCCCACCGAGCAGCAGCCGTTCTTCCCCGGCGACGAGTTCATCGAGCGTCGTATCCGCGCCTTCATCCGTTGGAACGCCGCCGCCATGGTCGTGCGGGCCAACAAGACCGCAGACGGCATCGGCGGCCACCTCTCCACGTTCGCCTCGTCGGCCTCGCTCTACGAGGTGGGGTTCAACCACTTCTTCCGAGGCAAGGAAGACGGTCTCCCCGGCGACGCCATCTACTTCCAGGGCCACGCCGCACCCGGCATCTATGCCCGTGCGTTCATGGAAGGCCGTCTCGACGAGTCCCAGCTCGACCACTTCCGCATGGAGGCTGGTGGCGAGGGACTCTCGAGCTATCCGCACCCGCGACTCATGCCCGAGTTCTGGGAGTACCCCACCGTCTCGATGGGCATCGGCCCGATCAACAGCCTCTATCACGCACGGTTCTTGAAGTACCTCCAAGATCGACGCATCGAGGACACCAGCCAATCCCGCGTCTGGGCCTTCATCGGCGATGGTGAGTGCGACGAGCCCGAAACCCTCGGCTCGATCTCCCTCGCCGGCCGCCACCGTCTCGACAACCTCACCTGGGTCATCAACTGCAACCTGCAGCGCCTCGACGGCCCGGTGCGAGGCAACGACAAGATCATCCAGGAACTCGAAGGCGTCTTCCGCGGCGCGGGCTGGAACGTCATCAAGGTCGTGTGGGGCAGCCGCTGGGACGAGCTGTTGCAGCGCGACGTCGACGGCGTCCTCCTCAACAAGATGAACACCACCGTCGACGGCGAGTTCCAGCGTTATGCCGTCGAGTCTGGTGCCTACATTCGCGAGAACTTCTTCGGACCCGACCCTCGCCTCCGCAAGATGGTCGAGCATCTCTCCGACGATGAGCTGCGGGCCCTTCCCCGCGGCGGGCACGACTATCAGAAGGTGTTCGCCGCCTACAAGGCCGCTGTCGAGACCGAGGGTCAGCCGACCGTCATCTTGGCCAAGACCGTCAAGGGTTGGACGCTGGGCGAGGGCTTCGAGGGTCGCAACTCGACCCACCAGATCAAAAAGATGACCAAGAACCAGCTGCTGGATCTGCGCGACCGCCTCTACCTCCACGACGAGATCCCCGAGGAGTCACTCGCGGATGGCGTGCCGCCTTACTTCCGACCGGCCGAAGACTCCCCCGAGTACCGCTACATGATGGATCGCCGCCGGGCGCTCGACGGCGCTGTCCCGGTCCGGAGCACGACGACCCGCCGGCCGCTGGCGATGCCGTCCGACGCTCCGTTCAAGACCTTCATGGAAGGCTCCGGCGGGCGCGAGGTCAGCACCACGATGGCGTTCACCTCGATGCTGCGTGAGCTCATGCGAGAGGAAGGCTTCGGCGAGCGAGTCGTCCCGATCATTCCGGATGAAGCGCGCACCTTCGGCATGGACTCCATGTTCCGAGAGTTCGAGATCTACGCCCCGTTCGGACAGAAGTACGAGCCGGTCGACCACGAGCTGTTGCTGTCCTACACCGAGGACACCGACGGCCAGATCCTCGAAGAGGGCATCACCGAGGCCGGCTCGCTCGCCAGCTGGACCGCCGCCGCCACCAGCTACGCCCACCAGGGCGTGCCGATGGTGCCGTTCTACACCTTCTATTCGATGTTCGGCTTCCAGCGAGTCGGCGACCTGATCTGGGCCGCTGCCGACGCACGGGCCCGAGGCTTCCTCATGGGCGCCACCGCCGGGCGAACCACGCTCATGGGCGAGGGCCTTCAGCATCAGGACGGCCACAGCCTGTTGTTGGCATCGACCGTGCCGGCCTGCCAGACCTACGACCCGGCGTTCGCCTACGAGCTCGCGATCATCATCGAAGACGGCTTGAAGCGGATGTACGTCGACGGCGAGGACATCTTCTACTACCTCACCATCTACAACGAGAACTACGACCAGCCGGCGATGCCCGAGGGAGCCAAAGACGGCATCCTCCGCGGCCTCTATCGCTGGTCGGAGGGCTTTGGTGACATCGAAACCCGAGCGACGGTGCTGTTCTCCGGCATCGCTCAGGGCCCCGCTCGCGAAGCGCAGGCCGAGCTCGCAGAACGCTGGGGTGTCGGCATCGAGCTGTGGAGCGCGACCAACTACAAGCGACTGCGCGAAGAAGCGCTCGAGACCGAGCGTTGGAATCGTCTGCATCCGGCCGACGAGCCCCGCACGCCCGAGGTCACGAGGCTGCTCGCCGACGCGACCGGGCCGATCGTCGCCGTCAGCGACTTCCAGCGAGCCGTGCCCGAGCAGATCGCTCGCTTCGCCCCCGCCCGTTTCACCGCACTCGGTACCGACGGCATGGGCCTGAGCGACACCCGCGAGGCGTTGCGGAGCCACTTCGAGATCGATATGCCGAACATCGTGGTGACGGTGCTCGAACAGCTCGCCTTCGAAGGCGTGATTGATCGCTCGCACCTGGTCGATGCGATCGCCCACTACGGGATCGAAACCGAGACCCCGGCCCCCTGGACCCACAAGCACTGACTCCGCCGTACGGCCCCCAGAGGGAGGGAGTGACAGCCCTCCGTGGAACGGCCCCCAGAGGGAGCTAGTGACAGC
>CALLIQ010000739.1 GCA_938008925.1 uncultured Acidimicrobiales bacterium | reverse complement strand
GGCTCGACACTCCTCGATCCTGCTGATGGCATCGGCATCGAGAGCGGTGGCATCGAGAGCGGTGCCGACGGAGCCGGACGCGTCCGCGGTGAGCGAGCGAACCTCGGCCACCAACGCTCCCGTGGTTGCGTTGACGAACATCCAGAAGTGATGCACGACGTCGTCGTCGGCGGCTCCGCTGTCGCGAAGGGCCGAGAGAATCGCATCGATCCGTTCGATGACCGCAGGGCTCGGCGGCGGGCTGGTGGTCATCGGAATGAGTAGGTGCGGGTGGCGCAATGCGGTGGCGCGCAGTTCTTCGGCGCTGTGACGGAGCCGGCGTTGCCATGGCTCCGCCGCGTCGGGCAACGACATCTCATCGAAGACCGCTCCGACGGCGGCATCGATCACCGCCTGCTTGTCGGCCACGTGCTTGTACAGCGCCATCGCCTCGTACCCGAGCTCGGCGCCGAGCTTGCGCATCGACAGCTTCTCGAGCCCGTCGCGATCGATCAGCTCCACCGCTGCGGCCGTGATCGCCTCGACGCTGAGCGGCTGCCTGGTGCCCGTTTTCTTCGCCATCGGTTGCGAGTTTACACTGTACGCTCTACCTTGCCCCGCATGGCTTACACCGTAAACTCGCCCATTCCCTCCCTGCCGTTCTCAGCACTCGGGGGCCAACCCGCGTTCGAACCCGACGATCTCGAGGCCTTCCTCGCTGGGAGCCACATCGCGATGTTCTCCTACGTGCGCGGCGACGGCCGGCCGAACCAAGCGCCGCTTTGGTACACCTACCGCGACGGCACGCTCCTCTTCGTCGTCGCGACAGGCTCGGCCAAGCATCGAGCGCTCCAGCGCGACAACCGAGTATGCGTCGCCATTCAGGACGAGCGCCCTCCATATCGGGCCGTGATGATCGACGGCACGGTCGACCTCGAAGACATCGGCGGCGAGGGCGAGCTCTCGATGGAAATGGCCGTCCGCTACTTCGGCAAGGTCGGAGCGAACGAATACGACAAGATGTCGCGCGCCGATCGCGAGCGCACCGGGCAGACGCTGATCCGACTCCAGCCCACCGAGGTCAAGGGTTTCGACAACACCCGAGCGATCAACGCGGCGCTGCTTGGCTACGTGCGACTCCGCGACCGGCTGCCGATCCCCCGCCGCTGGCTGTGAGTTCTGAGCTGTGAGTTCAGGGCTAGAGAGCTCTGGCCCGAAGCCGGCGCTCCACCAGGTCAGTTCACCAGTCGAAGATTCGGAGCGGGCGACGCCGATTCGGTGTCGCGAACGGGCGGGTATGGCATGAGGCGCACCTGCATCGAGCCATCGGCCATCCGGTGATACGACACGATTCCCTCACTCGTCCAGTGCGACGACACTGCGCCGCAATGGGCCTGGCCAGCGCCGTGCTGCGCCCGCATCGAGGTCGCCGCTCTGGCCGCCCGCTCGTCGTGGCTCCGACGGCCGAGACGGGACACCCAACGATGTAACCGTGGTTGCTTCATGACTTGATGGTAAGCTAGTAACCGTGGTTACACAACCAGATGACCCGTCGTGGGTCTTGCTGAACTATCGAGTCCCCCGCGAACCGTCGACGCCGCGTATCGCGATCTGGCGCAAGCTCAAGGAACTCGGCGTTGCCCAGGTCGGCGACGGTCTCGTCGCACTCCCGCACGATGCGAGAACCAAGGAACACCTCGAGTGGATCGCCGAGCGCGTGGTCGAAGCCGAGGGTGAGGCGATCGTCTGGATCGCCAAGCCGAGTGGTCGCCGGACGAGCCAGCGCCTCGCGTCCGAACTGCGAGAGGCACGCGCCGAGGAATACCGACGACTCCTCGAAGAGGTGGAGGCGGCGACCGATGCGGGGCCCCGCACCATCAAGCGTTGGCGCCGAGAGTTCCGCAAGATCGATCGGCGCGACTACTTCCGCTCTCCGGGCCGCTCGGCAGTGAACCGAGCCATCAATGCCAAGGCGACTGACGACGAGGGGGTCACCGCATCGTGAAGTGGGCGACGAGAAAGAGCATTCACGTGGACCGGGCTGCATCCCGCCTGGCTGATCGAGCGCTACGTCGATGCCAATGCCGAGTTCCAGTACGTCGACGACCTCGACGACGTGCCAGGCGACGCAACTGCGTTCGACATGGCCGGAGGCGAACTGTCCCATCGCGGGGACGACGTCACCTTCGAAACCATCCTGCGCACCTACGACCTGCTCGACCCGGTGCTGTGGCGGATCGCCGAGATCGTGCACGAGGCCGACGTCGAGGACGATCGTTTCGACGCACCGGAGGCCCCTGGGCTCGACACCATCATCCGTGCCCTCGGCGTCGACAACGACGACGAGTTCGTCCGCACTACGACGGCGACGATCCTCGACAGTCTCGAGAAGTACCTGCGTCGCGAGACGCTCGGGCTCGAACCCTGACCGCCCTCACGGACGCGACCGATCTCATGAACATGGGCCCCGGCTCGACCGAGGACTGCGCGTTCGTGAGCCGCTAGCTCGTGAATGAGGCGATCTCGTCGAGCGGCGCGCGATCCATTCGCACCGTGTTGATGTGTGCGTCGGTGTCCTCGTAGCCGAACGACAGCCCGAACAGGATCTCGTTGTCCTCGGGCAGGTCGGCGATCTCGCGGACGGGTCCGGGGTAGCCGGCAAGCGAACCCTGGGCGATACAGCCGAGACCCTTCTCGACCATGACGAGCATCACCGTCTGCAACAAGATGCCGAGGTCGACCGCCTGCGGGTAGCCGAAGTTGCGAGGCATCGAGAAGAACGCAGCGTGCGGCGCGCCGAACAACTCGAAGTTCTTGCGGGCGATCCGCATCCGACCTTCCATGTCTTTGCGCTCGACGCCCATCGTCGCGTAGTAGCCGAATCCGCAGGCTCGTTGACGGTCGAGGTAGACGCCGTCCATGCGGGAGCCACTCGGGAAACCTCGCTCTTGTTCTGCCCCCGCATCGAAGAGAGCGCAGAGCTCATCGCGCAACCGATCGCAGGCATCGCCGGACACGACGGCCACGTGCCACGGCTGGGTGTTGGTGTTCGACGCGGCGAGTCTGGCGAGGTCGAACACCTCTCGGATCAGCTCGTCGGGCACGGGGTCGGGCCGGTAGCCGCGCACGGAGTAGCGGGTTTGCAGAGC
>CALLIQ010000738.1 GCA_938008925.1 uncultured Acidimicrobiales bacterium | reverse complement strand
ACGTTGCGACATGATCATGACCTGCGTCGAGAACTCGATGCGCTCGGTGCAGGCGGCGAGAAATCCGAACAGAACGAACGGGTCATGGAAGTAGTCAGCGGAGGTGTTGCGGTCCCACCAACCCGGCCGGTTCTCGACATTGGCCCCGAGCACGTGGTCAGGCAAGCCGAGACCGTCGTAGCCGAGGGCCTCCGCCGCTTGTGCGAAGTCTCGAACGAACGCCGGATCCCCACCGGCGTCGATGACGGGCATGTTCACGGCCAGGCTGATCGACATGGGCGCAGCTTGCCCGCCGCGGCCGGATCGGGCGAATCGCCAGCCGCCGCGCTGGACCTCAGATCTGCTCGACGAGCCAGATGCCGCCGGCGATGAGTCGCCAGCCCAGGTAGAGCACGAGCGCCACCACCATCACCCAGAAGTGCCACGGCGCCTTCGCGGTCGGCTGGACCGCTGCTGCCATGTCCTGGGTGTCGGCCGGCGTCTCACAGGCCGGACAGGCGCCCTCTTCGGACAGCGAATTCGGCGTGAGGTACTTGTCGCAACTGTCGCACCAGGGCACCGCCCCAGGCTAGGGAGCCCTAGACCCGGCGGAGCACCAGGACGGCCACATCGTCGTCGATCGGGCCGCCGGCAAAGTCGCGGGCAGCCTCGACCAAGACCTTGGTGAGCACGTCGGGCGATGCGGTTGGATCACGGCGGATCATGCTGGCAACACCGTCTTCGCCGAACAGCGCATCGCCCCGGCGAGCCTCGGCGAGACCATCGGTGTAGAGCACGGCGACGTCGTCTGGATCCCAGGCGAGCTCGCGAGAGTGATACGAGCCGGTGGGATCGAGCATGAGCAGCGGGCCGGTCGCGCCGAGCGGGCGAACCTCTCGGGCATGCCACACGAATGCAGCCGGATGACCAGCCGACGCATAGCGAAGCGTCTCGGCATCGGTGTCGAACACGAGGACACACAGCGAGATGAACTCGTCGCCCCGCTCGATCTCCGACATCTGCATGTTGAGCTGTTCGAGCGCCTGGCCCGGATCGCGGAACTGCAGCAGGAAGGTTCGAAGCAGGTATTTGGCCTGCAGGGCGGTGATCGACGGCTCGATGCCGTGTCCGGTCACGTCGCCGATCACGGCGGCGACGCGGTGGTCGTCCACCTGGAAGACGTCGTAGAAGTCGCCGGCCATGGCGCCTGAGCCGGGCTGATAAGCCTGGCCGATCTCGAATCCGGCCAGGTCGGGCAGCACCGACGGCGCGAGTCTGTTGGCCCACTGGAGAGGCGCGAGCTGGTCTTGCGTGAGCACTTCTCGCGCCCGCTTCTCGATTTCGGACCGTGCCGCCGCGATGCGCTCGACTTCACCGAGCTCCTTGCGCCGCAACACCGTGATGAGCGACGGGATCGCAAGTGCCGCAGAGCCGAGGGAGATGATGCGAGGAACGTCGAGCACAGCGATCAGAATCAGGATGGCGGCGGCGCTCATCGCGGCGAGAGCCGACTGATAATCGCGGCGCGCCTCGCCGTCGGCCAAGCGCCAGAGATCGGGATCGATCTGCTCGGCCGAAAGGCGCCGCGCGACCTTTCGGCGCGAGATCGTCGACTGAATCCAGACGACGGAAGCGCCAATGCAGATCACGGCCGCAAGGGCGGGCACGAGCCGTTCCATTCCGAAAGGGTACCCCGGATGCTCACCCCGGAGCCGAGAACGTCATCGCGACGACACGATGCGACAAGTCACTGACGACCGCTTCAGCCCACTCATTCCGGGCCGAAAAGGGCCGATCAGGACCGGAAACGGGGCCCGCAGAAACCGCGATCGACCGAATCGGTCACGGAGCGTGGTTTTCGACCGCGATTGCGACGTCGCACATCCGTGACCAGGGGTTACTCGCTGCGTCGACGGACTCGGAGCTTGATCGCCGTCGGACCGAGCTCGAGCTGATCGCGCAGCTGACGCTCGAGGTAGCGGAGGTAGTGATCCGGCAGCGTGCGGTTCGTGAACAACGTGAACGTGGGGGGATGCGTCGCGCCCTGAGTCGCGTAGAGCACCCTGGCACCACCCGGTGCCGGCGTTGCCTGCTGGGCTCGGCGGATGACCTCGTTCACCTTCCGAGTCGGCACTCGCTGCTGGTAGGCGTCGATGGCAGAGGTCATCGACGGCAACAACCGCTCGACCGCCTTGCCGGTGAGCGCCGACACACGGTGAACGGGCACGTCCGGCAAGAAGCTGAGCTTGCGCTCGACCTGGGCATCGAACGACTCGCGCTGCTCGGTGGAGATCTTGTCCCACTTGTTCAGCACGAGGACGATCGGACAGCCAGCAGCATCGACGCGTTCGGCGAGCCGTTGGTCCTGGTGGGTGATCCCCTCGGTGGCATCGATCACCAGCAGGGCGACATCAGCCTTGTCGACGGCCTTGAGGGCTCGGACGACCGAGTAGTACTCGGTGTCCTCGTCGATTCGGCTGCGGCGCCGCATGCCAGCGGTGTCGAGAAAGCGAATTGGTCCGGTCTCGGTGTCGACCACGGTGTCGACGGTGTCGCGAGTGGTTCCCGGCATGTCGTGGGTGATCGAGCGGTCCTCACCGATGAGGCGGTTGAACAGTGTCGACTTGCCGACGTTCGGACGGCCGACGAGAGCGATTCCGAAGATGCGCTCCTCCTCTTCCTCCTCATCGGCTTCGATCGGCTCGGGCAGAACGGAGACGACCGCGTCGAGCAGGTCGCCCACTCCCCTGCCATGGAGCGAGCTGACCGGGAATGCCTCGCCGAGGCCGAGGCCGACGAGTTCCCACACGTTGTCTTCATGCACGGCATCGTCGACCTTGTTGGCGACGCAGAACACGGGGCAGCCGGCCTGGCGAACCAGACGAACGACCTGGTCGTCGTCCTCGGTGATGCCGACCGTGGCATCGACGACGAAGAGCAAGGCGTCGGCCTGCGCGATTGCGACTTCGGCCTGACGCGAGACCTTCTTGTCGATGGCGGTTCCGCCGGTCATCCAACCGCCGGTGTCGATGAGGCGGAACTCCGTGCCCTGCCACTCGGCGTCGACCTCTTTGCGGTCGCGCGTGACACCCGGCTTCTCTTCGACGATCGCCTCCCGGCGGCCGAGAATGCGGTTCATCAGCGTCGACTTGCCCACGTTCGGACGGCCAGCGATCACGACGATCGGCAGGCCAGGCCGCAGCTCGGCCTTTGAGGGGTCGGGCCCCGGGAGTTCGTTGTGGCCGGTCATGATGCGATTCCGTTCGGTTCGAGAGCAGCGCGGAGGGATCGTCCATCGGTTGGAACGATCTCGACCGGGCGAGGGAGGTCAGCGGGCGTCGAGCCGTCGAGAAACACACCGCTCGACAGACAGACGTCGGGCAGCAGGTAGCGATGACCGGACGGTTGATCGGCGAGGACCCGGCCGATGTCGGTCCCGACCATGAGGCCGGTGACGCCGATGTTGCCGCCGAAGAACTGGTTGTCGACCACGACGAGCCGGACGTCTGGTCGGTCGAGTTCGGTCACGATGGGGTCGAGCACCTGCGCCCCGTAGGAGCTCGTGAGGATGCCGATGGGAGCGTCGGACCGAGGCGGCCGGGGCGACAGCGACACCGAGACGCCAACCGGAGCGTCCGACGCTGCGCCCGTATTCGAGACCGTTTCGGTCGGACCACACGACGGGTCGACCGATCCGAGCCGAGGCGCGCGGTACCCCTCGGCGGGGGCGGCATCGACCGAGGCGAAGAAGCCGGCCTTCGGCCCGGTGACGTCATCGACCTCGCCATTGAATTCGAGCTCGAACGTGCGGGCCATCCCGATGCCGTCCTCGTGCATCGGGAACCCCTCGTAGTCGTCGGGCTCGGGGAAGGGTCGCTCGGCGAGCAGGTAGTACTCATCCGCGGCGAACACGAGGCGATGCCCGAGCATGTCGAGGAAGCGCGGTTGCCACCGCTCCACACAATCGATCACCGCAGCGGCTTCGGCCACGGTGTGGGGACGCATCTCCGGCTCGTCGGAATGATCGGACACTCCAAGGGGCACGATCGCCAACGATGCCAACTCCGGGTACTCGTCGAGCACGCCGACGAGTGTCTCTTCGAGCGCATCGCCGTCGTTCACGCCGGGGCACACGACCACTTGTCCGTGCACGTCGACCCCGTGGTCGAGCAGGGCCCGAAGCCAGCGAAGGCTCATGGCGCCTCGACGGTTGCGGAGGAGGTGCGACCGCAGATCGGGGTCGGTTGCGTGGATGCTCACATAGAGCGGTGAGAGACCTTCGCTCACGACTCGCTCGAGGTCAGCTTCGGTGAAGCGAGTCAGCGTCGTGAAGTTCCCGTACAGGAACGACAGGCGGAAGTCGTCGTCCTTGAGGTACAGGCTCTTCCGCATCCCCGGCGGCAGCTGATAGATGAAGCAGAACGAGCAGTGGTTGTCGCAGGTCCTGACCTGGTCGAACAGCGACGACTGCACTTCGATGCCGAGTGGCTCGCCGTCGGCCTTATCGATCACGATCGTGCGGTCGAGGCCGCCCCGGTCGATCTCGAGCACCACCTCGGGTTCGTCGACCAGCAGCTGATATTGGATGACGTCGCGGGGCTGCTCGCCGTTGATGGCGGTCAACACGTCGCCGACGATCACGCCGGCATCGGCGGCCGGTGAACCCGGAAGCAGGGCGGAGACGAGGGGCAGGCTCACCGCAAAAGTCTACGGGGGACCGATCGAAAGGCCCTGTGTCATCGGGCTACGTTCGCAATGTCGTCGAAATTGTCCCCCCT
>CALLIQ010000737.1 GCA_938008925.1 uncultured Acidimicrobiales bacterium | reverse complement strand
CCGCCGCCGGAAGCCGATCGGTGATGGCCGATGTCATCCAGTTCGGGACGGCGGCCACCAGTGCGTCCGCCAGCGCCGTCGCATACGGCTCGATCGCGGCGGCGTCATCCAAATCGGTCACCCCGCCAGCCTGCCACCGTCCAGCTCGTTCGCCATGGTCGGAGCGGCTGCGAAGTCGACCGTCGGCCGCACCCTGAGCACTCGACGGTCAGATGAGCGTCAGATCGAGATCAGAGCAGCGTTGCTTGACGGATCGAGAGCTCGACCCGGCGACGCTTTCGATCGACCGACAAGACCTTCACCCTGACCTCTTCGCCCGGGGTCACGATCTCTTCGGGAGCGAAGACTCGATGCTCCGCGAGTTCGGTGATGTGAACGAGGCCCTCGAGGCCACCGCCCACGTCGACGAAGGCGCCGAAGTCGACGAGCCGGGTGACGGTGCCGACGACGACCTCGCCGACGGGCACTGACTCGAACGGGTCGGGCATGAGTTGGCGAACCGACAGCGAGATCCGCTTCTTCTTGATCTTGACGTCGAGGATCTTCACCTCGATCTCATCACCGACACTCACGACGTCTTTCGGATGACGAACCCGGGACCAGTCGAGCTCGGAGAGAGGCACGAGGCCTTTCACGCCGCCGAGGTCGACGAACGCGCCGTAGTCGACCAACGACGCCACGGTGCCGGTGCGGGTCTCGCCGACCACGAGGCTGCTCATCAAGCCACTGACGGCCTTGCGCTGCTCCTTCATGAGCTGGGAGCGGCGAGACAAGACGAGGCGTTCCTTGGCCACGTCACAGTCGATGATCTTCAACTCGAGGCTCTGGCCGACGTACGACGAGAGATCCTTGGGCGGTTCGAGCTCGACATGGGAAGCCGGCACGAAGCCGCGCAGCCCCTGCACGTCGACGACGAGACCCTTCTTGCCTTTGCCGGTGACGGGAACCGTGATGAGCTCGTTCGCTTCGGCCAGAGCAGCGACGGCTTCCCACGACTGGCGCTTCTGCGCCCACGCTCGTGACAAGACCACGCGGTTCTTCGGATCTTCGCGGGTGAGAACAGCGCCTTCGATCCGGTCGCCCGGGTTGTAGACCGTCGACGGGTCGGTTCCCGCCGCATCGAAGTTTCGCCTCGAGATCACGGCAGGACGGCCGTCATCCAGCGTGAGGTCGACCTCGTCGGACGTGATCGCAGAGATGATTCCGCCGAGTACGCGGCCGGCATCACCCTTGGGCTTCGGATCATCGGTCGAGGCGCCAGCGACCGGTGGGGACCCCGGAACGGGACCGGGCACGCCCTCGGCCGACGGTGTCGGCTCGACGGGTGTGGCCGGTGTGGCGCCCGGGTCGGTCAGGACAGGGTCGGTCAGGACAGGGTCGGACGAGACCGGGTCGGTCGAGACCGCGGGCGTTGCGGCGGGTTCTGGCTCGGCGACCGCTGCTGGCTCGACCGCGGGTTCTGGCTGCGGCACTGGCTCGACCGCAGGCTCGGGTGCCGCGACAGGCTCCGGCTCGACAACCACTGACTCGACAACCGCTGACTCGACAACCGCTGCTGGCTCGACCGCGGGTTCCGGCTCGACAACCGCTGCAGGCTCGGCCGCGGGTTCCGGCTCGGCGACCACTGCTGGCTCGACCGCAGGTTCCGGCTCGGCGACGGACTCGCGCGCCGACTCGGCGACAGGCTCCGGCTCGGGTTCGGGCGCCGGTTCGGGCGCGACCACCTGCTCGGGGGCGTCGTCGGTGGATGGGGGCGGCGTCGAGACCTCGTCCGCGACGGCATCGGCCATCGCCGTCTCAGCCGTTTCGTCAGGGTTCAGGTCGCTCACGATTCGCGAGCGTACGCAATCGCGTCACCCACTGCCCAAGATTCGCCCCGCACCGGGCTGACGGTGCGGGTCAGGCGAGACCGATCGCGGTGAGCGTGCTCTCCGCGTCGGCGACCATCCCGGTGTAGAAGGGCCCGAATTCGGCATACACGGCCGAGGCTTCGTCGAACCGCATCGTGTAGACGACCTCCTTGAGATCGTCGGGTCGCTGCGCGAAGAGCGTGACGCCCCACTCGTAGTCATCGACGCCGGTCGACGAGGTGATCAGCTGGACGAGACGACCGGCGAACTTCCGGCCGGACATGCCGTGTTCGAACATGAGGTCGCGGCGCTGCTCGAACGGAAGCGTGAACCAGTTCTCCGCCGAGTTGCGCCGCTTGCTCATCGGATAGAAGCACCAGGCGGTCTTCCCCTCCGGCGGGAGCTCGGGATAGAGGCGGTGGCGCTTCATGTCGGCCGGCACGGTCTTCGCGTACTCGCTCACCTCGGTGATCGACACGAAGCTGTCGACGAGCTCGAGGCCTGCGGACGCGAGGCCGGTCTGAAGCTGGCGCAGCCGCCACAGGTCGTTGCCGAGCGCCATCGTCGCCAGGTCGGCCTTGTGACCGAGCATGGCCACGGTGATCACCTGGTCGCCGTCGGCCTCGGCCTGCTTGATCGCGGCCAGCACGGCCTCGCGATCGGCGAGGGGTTGCACTCGCCAGAAGAGGTGAACGACACCGACACCGGCGGAGGGCACGGCGCCCGGGTCAGCACCGTCGACCAGGTCGTTCATCAGTTCCGGCGGAACCGTCGGCACGTCGTCTTCGCTGCTCGCAGGTGTCGTCTCGGCCATGACCCCAAGGCTAGGACCCCGATCGGGATGACAAACCAACCGAGGCCGGCGACATCACTCCGGCGAGTAGACGGTTGCTCGCCCCGGACGGGCGAAACCGACCAGCGTGATACCACTTCGCCGCGCCGTCGCGACGGCCAACGAGGATGCACCCGAGACAGCAACGACGGAGGAGAACCCGGCCGCCCACGCCTTTTGCACCATCTCGAAACTGGCCCGGCCGCTCACGAAGAGCGCGGTGTCGAGCCATTCGTCGTAGTCGTCGAGTCGAAGCCTGCCGATCACCTTGTCGACCGCGTTGTGACGTCCGATGTCCTCCCGCAGCACCAACATCTCGCCGTCGCGAGTGAAGGCTGCGGCAGCGTGGGACGCGCCGGTCGCAGCGAACAGCTCCTGGTGGGGTTCGGCCGACTCGGGCAACGTCAGCAACAAGTCGAGCGACCACGGGTCATAGGCGGGCAAGACCCGAAGACGTTCGGTGAGTTCTTCGATTGCGTCGGAGCCGCAGATCCCACACGCCGAGGTGGTCGACCCGAGGCGCGGGGTGGGCGGGGGTGCGACGCCGCCGGTCTCGACCGTGACGACGTTGAAGTCGCTGTCGACCGGTCGCCCCGTACCGCAGTAGCGGATGCCGATGACGGGTGCGTCGTGCAGCACTCCTTCGGTGTGGCAAAAGCCGACGGCCAGCTCGAAATCGTGGCCGGGCGTTCGCATGGTCGAACTGATCTGCACCCCGTCGAGCTGAATCGACAGTGGCTCCTCGACCAGCAGTTCATCCGGCTTGCGGTGGGCTCCGTCGCCATCGACCCGCCGGGTGATGAGCGATTGACGCCTCGACCGAACCATCTTCTGAGGCTACCGACCAGGCGACAGGAGCTGACGAGTCGGCAACGAGGGCGTGACGAATCCGTGACGAGGCGAGAAATCGAGAACTGAATCGGGCCCTGAGGCGTCTTACCCATTACGGAGCACACGCGGCAGACGTTCAAAGGGGCAGCACCATGACGGCAACCATCTCACCCACGACTTCAACAGCGACTTCAACGACGACTTCAACGTCGAGCACATCGTTCATCGACGTGATCGACCGGAGCGTCGACGACGACTTCGCCATGGGCGCAGCTCGCTATCTCCGTCGGGCCGGGCTCGACACGGCCGCGATCGCGAGTGCGATCGCCGACGAGCTCGACCTCACGCCCGCTGACGCAGAGCGCTTCGCACGAGCCGCTTAGGCGACGAACTGCGGGCGAGGTGACGGCTCGGGGACTCGCCATTCGGCGGGCATCTTCGTGAAGTCGAAGAACGGCGCCTCATCACCTGCTTCGATCGCGTCTTCGACCTGGTCGTAGAAGCCCTTGCCGGTTTCCTCCGCGAAGGTGATCGCCACGTCGACGCCATGATCGAGACCGTCATCGACCGTCGGGCGCTCGCAGTACTCCGGGAACGACGCCTCCCCGGCGTCGCCCTCCTCGTAGCCCCTCGCGAACATCTGCTTGAGCGTTCCGAAGCCGTCGTTGCGCACGAGCACCTCACCACGCGGCGTGCCACCCATCGCCTTCATGCGGGCGACGAACGCATCGAGGTCGTACGTGTCGAAGGCCACGTGTTGGACCGCATGGTCGCCATGGCGGTTGGTGAACTTGGAGACCTGACTGACCTTGGCCCGATCGATGCCCTCGATGAGCGCGACGCCGAACTCGCCGTAGTCGATGCACCAGATCTTCATGCTCGAGTCCGGATCGTCGGGGCGAACGTCGTCGATTCGGTTGATGAGCGTGCCGCCCTCGACCTCGATGTGGAACCACGCCCACCGCTCGATCGTCCCCGTGGCACAGGCGTACGTGATGTGATCGACCTTTTTCAACATGCGACGAGTTGGCCACATCGTTCAATCAGATACAAGGGCACTGAACGAATCAGAAACGAATATTGGACGTATGTGCGCGATCTGGCGGAGACTGGACGACAGCCATCCAACGACGGAGAACACTTTGACCGCGCCACTCGACGCACTCGATCGAACCGTGATCGCCGCCTTGCGGTCGCACCCTCGAGCCTCGATCACCGAGCTGGCCAAGCGGGCCCGCGTCGCACGGGGAACGCTCTACAGCCGACTCGAACGCCTCGAGGACGGGGGCACCATCGTTGGCTACGGCCCAGAGCTCGACCCTGCGGCCGCCGGGTACGGAGTCGTTGGGTTCGTCACCCTCGAGATCGCCCAGGGCACCCACGGAGCGACGACCGACGCGCTTCGCTCCATCACCGAGATCCTCGAGATCCACACGATCACCGGCGCCGGCGACCTGCTCCTACGCGTGGTCGCCCGATCCAACGATCATCTCCACGATCTGCTGCAACAGATCACGGCGATCGACACGGTCGAGCGAAGCCAGACCCAACTCGCCCTGCACTCGACCGTCGAACGAACCCTCGCCGACGTCGTCGCCCGAGAGCCGGCAGATGCATGAACCACCGCGGTTAGGTTCGACACCGTGCACCTGTCGCTCGTCACGCTGATCGTCGCCGACTACGACCGAGCCATCGCGTTCTTCACCGACGTGCTCGGATTCGAGCTCGTGGCGGACACACCCTCGACCACCAACGACGGTCGGCCGAAGCGGTGGGTCGAGATCGCTCCACCTGGGGCCTCGACGGGCATCTTGTTGGCGAAGGCCGACGGTGAGCATCAAGAGCGTGCGGTCGGCGATCAGATGGCGGGAAGGGTCGGCTTCTTCCTCCGAGTCGACGACTTCAACGCGACGTTCCAACGCATGACCGAGGCGAACGTCGAGTTCACCGCCGAGCCCCGCGACGAGGCCTATGGCCGAGTCGTCGTCTTCAGGGACTGTGAGGGCAACAAGTGGGACCTCCTCGGCCCACCACCATGAAACGGTGGTTGCGCCGAGGTCCAGGGCGACGTCAGGCGGGCTGCCAAAAGGGACGTCAGAAGGGCTGTCAGGAGGGTCGGTCAGCGGCGAACACGATGGTGCCGCTGGCAGCGAACATCCCGCCGACACCATGGGCGACCGAGATCTCGACGCCGTCGACCTGTGCGGGAGCGATCCCGCGGATCTGACGGACGCTCTCCTGCAGGGCGTACATGCCGTACATGCCCGAATGCATGTAGGAGAGGCCGCCGCCGTTGGTGTTGAGGGGCAACGATCCCCCGATCGCGGTGTGACCATCGGCGATGAAGCCCGGCGCTTCACCCTTGCCGACGAACCCGAGATCCTCGAGCCCGAAGATCGGGAGGTGAGCGAACGCGTCGTAGATCATGAGGTGATCGACGTCGTCGGTCGAGATCTGCGCTTCCTCGAACGCCTTCGCTCCCGAGACCGTGAAGGCTCGCGATGACGTGAAGTCCTCCATCTGCGACACCATCGGCGTCTCGACGCTCTCGCCGGTGCCGAGAATGAAGGCCGGCTTGCCGGCGAAGTCGCCGGCACGATCGGCCGAAGTGAGGATCAATGCGCCCCCGCCATCGGTGACGAGGCAGCACATCAGCTTGGTGAACGGCGTTGCGATCATCGTCGCCCCGAGCACGTCGTCCATCGAGAGCGGGTCCTGGAACTTGGCCCTCGGATTTCGGCCAGCCCATTCGCGCTGGGTGACGGCCACGCGGGCGAGGTCGTCGGCCGATGCCCCGTAGACGTGCGCGTAGCGACTCCACGGGATCGTGAACAGCGTCGGTGGTCCGACCGGGCCGTACGGCGCCTCGAACTGACTCGACAGTGCGGCGCGGTTGTTGCCGTAGCGCCCTGCGCCGACGCCCGAACGGCCGCTCTCGCCGTGGGTGATGAGGATGGTCGAGGCGAGACCCTCGTTGATCGCAGCGGCGGCGTGACGGACGTGCAGCATGAACGAACAGCCGCCGACTTGCGTGCCGTCCGCGTAGGTCGGCGTGATGCCGAGGTAGTGGGCGAGGTCGGTCGGTGAGATGCCGGCGGTGGCGACGCCGTCGATGTCCTTCGGACCGATCCCAGCGTCGGCCATGGCGTTGAGCGCAGCGTCGGCGTGGAGTCCGATGATCGACAGGTCCGGGATCTTGCCCATCTCGGTGGTCTCGGCTGCACCGACCACGGCAACGCTTCCCGGCTTCATGACGCACCCCCGGCCGCAGGTCGGAAGAGTGGGAGCGTGATCTCGTCGTCGATCGCCTCGTAGACGACCTCGACGGGCATGTCGATGGTGAGCGCCTCGGGTGTCTGGTCACACTCGACGATGTTGGTCATCATCCGCGGGCCCTCTTCGAGTTCGACCACGGCGATCGAGTGGGGCGCATCGAACCCCGGGCCGGGACGCTGGTTGATGACGTACGCGTGCAGCGTCGCCCGGCCCGACGCCGCGACCACCTGGACGTCGCGCGACGCACACGCCGGGCAGAACGGGCGGGGCGGGAAGTAGGTGTTGGCACAGGCGTCGCACCGCTGCAGGCGGAGTTCGCTGGCTCGGGTGCCGTCCCAGAAGTGCTGGGTTTCTGGGGTGGGTTTCGGCATCCGGCGGGGCCGGTCGGCTTGCTCGCTCATTGGGCGACTCTTGCGGATGGCGGCCACGCCGTCCAAAACGACGAGACCCCGGCCCCCGATCCGCAGAGGATCGAAGGCCGGGGTCTCGAACGATTTCGAGTCGCAGAGCGACTTACATCATGCCGCCCATGTCGGGCATGGCCGGAGCGCCGCCCTCGGAGGGGATGTCGGTGATGACGGCCTCGGTGGTGAGGAACAGCGCAGCGATCGAGCCAGCGTTCTGGACGCCCGAGCGGGTGACCTTGGCTGCGTCGACGACGCCGACCTTCTGGAGGTCTTCGTAGACGCCGGTGGCGGCGTTGAGGCCGTTCCAGCCTTCGAGTCCGCGGACCTGGTCGATCACGACGCCGCCTTCCATGCCGGCGTTCTCGGCGATCTGGTGGAGCGGCTGCTGCAGGGCTCGTGCGACGATGCGAGCACCGGTGCGCTCGTCACCCTTGAGCTTCTTCGCCCGAGCCTCGACGGCGTCCTGCGCACGAAGCAGCGTCACGCCGCCTCCGCAGACGATGCCCTCTTCGATGGCGGCCTTGGTGGTGGAGACCGCGTCTTCGATGCGGTGCTTCTTCTCCTTGAGCTCGACCTCGGTGGCAGCACCGACCTTGAGCACGGCGACGCCGCCGGCGAGCTTGGCGAGACGCTCCTGGAGCTTCTCGCGGTCGTAGTCGGAGTCGGTGTTGTCGATCTCGGCTCGGATCTGGTTGATGCGACCCTCGACGTCGGCCTTGTCGCCGGCGCCTTCGATGATCAGCGTCTCGTCCTTGGAGATGACGACCTTGCGGGCTTGGCCGAGGAGGTCGAGGGTGACGGCGTCGAGCTTGAGGCCGACCTCTTCGCTGATGACCTGGCCGCCGGTGAGGATCGCCATGTCCTGCATCATCGCCTTGCGACGATCGCCGAAGCCCGGCGCCTTGACGGCCACGGTGTTGAACGTGCCGCGGATCTTGTTGACCACGAGCGTGGCGAGGGCTTCACCCTCGACGTCTTCGGCGACGATGACGAGGGTCTTGCCGGTCTGCATCACGAGCTCGAGGGCGGGAACGAGATCGCGCACGTTCGAGACCTTCGCGCTGACGAAGAGGATGTAGGGGTCGTCGAAGACGGCCTCCATGCGATCGGTGTCTGTGACCATGTAGGGGCTGATGTAGCCCTTGTCGAAGCGCATGCCCTCGGTGAAGTCGAGCTCCATGCCGAAGGTGTTCGACTCCTCGACGGTGACCACACCGTCCTTGCCGACCTTGTCGATGGCGTCGGCGATGAGCTTGCCGATCGTGGCGTCGTTGGCCGAGATCGATGCGACCTGGGAGATCTGCGCCTTGTCCTCGACCTCGATGGCGATGTCACGGATCGCAGCGACGGCGGCTTCGACACCGGCCTCGATGCCACGCTTCAGCGACATGGGGTTGGCACCGGCTGCGACGTTGCGCATGCCTTCGCCGACCATCGACCATGCGAGCACGGTGGCGGTGGTGGTGCCATCGCCGGCGACATCGTCGGTCTTCTTGGCGACCTCTTTGACCAGCTCGGCGCCGATGCGCTCGAGGGGATCTTCGAGATCGATCTCCTTGGCGATGGACACGCCGTCATTGGTGATCGTGGGGGCGCCCCACTTCTTGTCGAGAACGACGTTGCGGCCCTTCGGACCAAGGGTGACGCGAACCGCGTCAGCCAGGGTGTTCATGCCGGCTTCGAGCTTGCGCCGGGCGTCGTCGTCGAAGGAAATGTCTTTCGCCATTGGGTGCGATCCTCCTGAAGGAAAGCTGGGAGACGGAAATTCGAGTTAGCACTCTACCGAGGAGAGTGCTAGCGCCAACGCCTCGAGTCGGGCACTCCGACCCAATCCTCAGATCGGCCGCGACCCTCATCCGAAAAAGAGACTGGCCGGCAACCGAAGTTGCCGGCCAGTTCCCGGTTCCCGCCGAGAAAGAGTCGTGACCGGGCAAGGGGGAGAGTCCGGACCACGACAAAGAAGCTTTCGGCACGTTCGGGGCCGTAGATGAGCAGAACGTGACGACTTCGCCGAGGTTGGGCCAAGCGGCCCAGCCCGACCCCGAACGACCTGACAGGAATCGACCAGACGGGCACAATCTCCGTCCATGACAACGAGTGCGACTCCCACCACCGATGCCGCCGCCTTCATGGCGGCCCGCGACGCCTTGGTCGCGAGCCGAACCGACTACGACGCAGCCGTCGGTTCGTTCGAGTGGCCCGAGCTCAGCGATTTCAACTGGGCGCGCGACTACTTCGACCACATCGCCAAGGGCAACGACGCACCCGCTCTCCACATCGTCGAGGAGGACGGCACCGAGGCGAAGCTCAGCTACGCCGAGTTGTCGGCGCGCTCCGACCAAGTCGCCAATTACCTCGTCGATCACGGCGCCAGTCGCGGCGACCGGATCCTCGTGATGCTCGGCAACGAGGTGCCGCTGTGGGAGACCATGCTCGCAGCCATCAAGATCGGCGCCGTCCTGATTCCGGCGACGACGCTGCTCGCCGGCGACGACCTCGCCGATCGGATGACCCGAGGCGCGGTCACGATGGTGATCACCAATGCGACCGGCGTCGCGTCCGTCACCGACCTCGATCCCGCGCTCGTCGACGGTGTGGTCAGGATCGCCGTCGGCCTCGATGCGGACGGCTGGGTGCCCTTCGCCGGATCGCACGCCTCCCCCACCGACTTCACGCCGGCCGAAGCGACCACGCCGACCGATCCGCTGCTCGAGTACTTCACCTCCGGCACCACGGCGAAGCCCAAGCTCGTGCAACACACCCAAGCCAGCTATCCCGTCGGCCACCTGTCGACGATGTACTGGCTCGGTCTCCAGCCTGGCGACGTGCACTGGACGATCAGCTCGCCCGGCTGGGCCAAGCACGCCTGGAGCTGCTTCTTCGCTCCCTTCAACGCCCAGGCCTGCGTCTTTCTCTACAACTACACGCGCTTCGACGGGCCGACCGTTCTCGGCGTGCTGGTGGACAAGGGCGTCAACACGCTGTGCGCACCGCCGACCGTCTGGCGCTTCCTCATCCAAGAAGACCTCGGTTCCTATGACGTCGCACTCCGAGAGCTCATCTCGGCGGGCGAGCCCCTCAACCCGGAGGTGATCGACCAGGTTCGCTCGATGTGGGGGATCACGATCCGCGACGGCTACGGCCAAACCGAGACCACCGCACAGATCGGCAACCCACCGGGCGCAGAGCTCAAGCCGGGATCGATGGGGCGCCCGATGCCGGGCTACCGCATCGTCTTGCTCGATGCCGATGGCGCCGAGGCCGACGAGGGCGAGATCTGCATCAAGCTCGGCGACGACCGACCGATGGCGCTCATGAACGGCTACGCCGACGACGAAGACAAGACCGCTGAGGTCATGCGCGACGGCGCCTATCACACCGGCGACGTCGGCAACCGCGACGCCGATGGCTACATCACCTACGTCGGACGAGCCGACGATGTGTTCAAGGCGTCCGGTTATCGAATCAGCCCGTTCGAGCTCGAGAGCGCGCTCATCGAGCATCCTGCGGTCGCCGAAGCGGCCGTCGTCCCCTCCCCCGATCCGCTTCGCGGATTCGTGCCGAAGGCCTACGTGATCGTCGCCCCTGGCCACGAACCGACCGCGGAGACCGCCGCCTCGATCTTCGCCTTCATGAGGGCGAACGTGTCGGGCTACAAGCTCGTCCGTCGCCTCGAGTTCGCCGATCTACCGAAGACCATCTCGGGCAAGATCCGCCGAGTCGAGCTGCGAGGCCAGGAGAACGATCGACCCGACGAAGGCGCCAGGAACGGGTCGGAGTTTCTCGAGTCCGAGCTGCGCTGATCCATCATGGCCGACCCCACCGCGACACCACCCGACATGGCGGCCTACGGCGTCGATGCGTCGACGTGGGTTCCCCTCGAGTGGACCTGGGCCCGCGAGCGGCTGGAGGCCGCACGCAACTTCTGGTTGACCACCGCGTCCGCCGATGGTCGCCCGCACTCGATGCCCGTCTGGGGAGTCTGGGACGACGGCGCCCAGCGGTTCGCGTTCTCCTGTGCTCCGACAGCGCGAAAGGCGCGCAACCTCGGCGAGAACCCGCACGTCGTGATCACGACGGAGAGCACGGTCGAAGCCTTGTCGATCGAAGGGTCGGCGTCGCTGCTCGACCCCGACGATCACCGACGCGAGGAGTGGATCGACCGACTGGTCGTCAAGTACCGGGCGATGGGGTCCGATCTCGGCGCCCCGTTCCTTCGCCGCAATCTGGTCTTCGACGTTCGTCCCTCTCGGGCCTTCGCCGTGATCGAACGCGATGAGGAGTTCTCGACCCGGGCGACGCGCTGGCGCTTCGACGCTCCATAGGCCGCGACACCCAGGTCACTGGTTCGTTCGACCCAAGAAAAGCTCAAGTCGCGTCGACGTTTGTGCCGTAGAAGAGAACACGCCCAATCGTGTTCACACTCGCTCACGGAAGGCATCCGACATGGCGCACCCGCACAGCAAGTCGTCACACTCACCGCCCGAACCGTCTCTGCATCAATCGGGCCCGCATGAATCGGCCTACGCGCCGATCTTCGACACCCGGACCGGCCGCCTGGCCGAACTCGTTCACCTGCTCGCCGATGTTCCTCTCGATCGAGCCGTCAACGAGATCGAACAGCCGACGGACACCCCGGTCGACGATCCGCTCTGGACCGTCGCCGGGGCGCTCGTCCGGCTCCGATCAGCGCGAGAAGCAGCCGATCTGGTTCTCGTCTGACGAACCGATCGTCGGACTCAGGGTCAACCCTGAGTCCGACCAGGGTGAACCCCGACTGCGCCGGAGCGACAGGCAGCAGTACGATTGTCCTCATGTCAACGACCAGCGTCTCCAACAACGACAGCGGTTCGCCGCTGCTCTCGCTCATCGGTGGCCTCGTCGTTCTGGTTGTCGCCTTCTTCATTTTGAAGTGGGTGGCCGGAATGATCTGGGGTCTGGTGCGCTTCGGCATCACCATGGCCATCATCATCGGCGTCATCTACGTGATCGCCCGGCTCGTTCGTGGCTTCAAAGCCGACTGATCGCCGGCTGATCGCCGGCTGATAACCGACTGAGAGCTGTCACACTGGCGCCTTGAACCGATCGGCGCCGAACCACCAACCGGTCGACCTCGCGATCGTCGGCCTCGGGGCGATGGGCGCGACCGTCGCCTTTCAAGCATCGGAGCGCGGCGCGTCGGTGATCGGCATCGACCGCTACGACCCTCCTCACTCTCTCGGTTCGACGCATGCCGAGACCCGCATCTCTCGACTCGCCGTCGGCGAGGGCTCTCACTACCTGCCGTTCGTCGAGCGATCGCACGAGATCTGGCGCGAGCTGGAGGCCCGAACCGGCGCACAGCTCCTCCATCTCTGCGGCGGCTACATCTTCACTGAACAGGAGCCCGTGCCCGGCCAGCGCTGGGAAGACTTCGTCACCGAGACCGCGGCGATCGCAGCCGCGGCACCATCCGGCCCGATTCCTTTCGAGGTACTCGACCCTACGACCGTCCGAGCCGACCATCCTTGGATCAAGATCCCCGATCACAACAAGGCCGGACTCGAACCGACCGCCGGCTTGGTCATGGCGGAGCGGTGCGTCGAGGTCCAGTTGCGCCTGGCCGAGGCGAACGGGGCGGTCATCCGCCGAAACGAGGAGGTCATCTCGATCGATCCCGACGAAGACGGCGTCACGATCACCACCACGGCCGGGCACCTCCGCGCCGACCGGGTCGTCGTCGCTACCGGTCCGTGGTTCAGCGACCTCGCCCACCCGAGCCACGCCGAACAAGTGGTCGTGACCCGGCAGGTCGTCTACTGGTTCGAGGCCGACGACCTCGATGCGTTCTCGACCGAACGCATCCCCTACATCATGTGGATCGGCGCACGAGACGAGGACTACTTCGCCGTCTTCCCCACGCCGCCCGGCGGTACGCCCGCGGTGAAGGTCCTCGGCGAGCAGTTCCTCGAGACCACCGATCCCTCGACGGTCGATCGGCACGTCTCCCGGGCAGAGATCGAAGCGTTCCATCGAGACTTCGTCGCACCGAAGGTCGACGGCATCAGCGACCGATGCGTGAAGGCATCGGTGTGTCTCTACACCAACACCGCTGACGATCACTTCCTGATCGACACCGACCCGCGTTCAGATCGCATTCTGGCGATGTCACCGTGCAGCGGACACGGATTCAAACACTCCGCCGCGCTCGGCGAAACGGTCGTCCAGGTCCTCTTCGATGGGGTGAGCGAGCGCAGCCTCGAACCGTTCCGCTCCCGGGTCTGACCGCAGCTGTGCCTACGGCAACGGCACCCCATCGGAAGCCTCGATGATGCGATAGAGGTCGTGACGGTCGAGGTCCACGTCGAGCGCCTTCGTCGCGGCCCTGATCCGATCCGGATCCTGGCTGCCGATGATGGCCACCGGACCAGCCGGCGGCGAGAGAACGAAGGCCAGCGCGATCGATGCCCGGTCGGTGGACTCCCGCTCAGCGAGTTCGTCGAGAACGGCGAGCAGCGTCGGCGGCAGATCGGTCCCGGTGGCGAGACGACCTCCGGCGAGCGGGCTCCACACCAGCGGGGTGAAACCCATCTCGTTGCACAGGTCGAACGTGTCGTCGCGCAGCGGGTCGAGGTGGGCGGCTGAGAACTCCGGCTGCGTGCTGACCAACGGGTGGTGGAGATGAGCGACGAGCGACCGAGTCTGCGCAGCGGAGTGGTTCGAGACACCGAGATGGAGGATCTTGCCTTCGGCGACCAAGGTGTCGAGCGCATCGGCGACCGCGGCGGGATGGGTGAAGAAGTCGTGACGGTGGATCTGGTAGAGGTCGATGTGGTCGACGCCGAGACGCTTCAGTGACGACTCCACCGCGAAGCGCAGACCGTCGGGGCTGGAGTCGTACGGCACGGGCGGGGCGATCCCGCCCTTGGTGGCCAACACCATCCGATCCCTCAAACCGGGACTCGCCGCCAACACCCGACCGAGCAGTTCCTCCGCCGCCCCGAACCCGCTGCCCCCGTGATCGAGGCCGTACACGTCCGCGGTGTCGACGAGGTTCATGCCGGCGTCCAGGGCGGTCTCGATCAACTCGGTGGCCTTGGCGACGTCTGGGGTGGTGAACCGCCACAGGCCATAGGCCAGCGGACCGACCTCGAAGCGGCCGAGTTGGCGGGCTGAGCGGTCGACGAGTGTGTGCTCGATCATGGCTTGTCTCCTCGGAAGGTCATCGTCCGGCGGCGGTCATCGTCCGGCTGCGACCGGATCGAGAGGCAGGACGTCGCTCAGCTCGACCGGCGAGCCGGTGTCGATGCTGCGGTGGGCGGCGGCACCGAGTGCCACGCTGATCAGTCCATCGGCGAGGGTCACCTCGGGTTCGGTGCCGTCGACGATGCAGCGGAGGAACCGCTCCTGTTCGCGGTACGAGGAGCCGTAGTGGTGCCCCTCATACGGAGCGGTCGACGGCACGATCTCGGAGTGCACCGACCCGAGGCCGTGCGTGTCGCGGAGACCGAGGCGGAAGCGGCCATCCGGCAGGTGGGCCTCGAGCTTGCCGCGGTCGCCGATCACGACGACCTCGTCTTGGGTGTGGGTGGCCTCGGCGAACATGCACAGATCGAGCGTGGCGATCTGGCCGCCGGCGTAGGTGATGGTCACCGAGGCGTGATCGAGCAGGTCACACGGTTCGCCGTGGTACACCTCGTCGAGGTGGTTCACCGCCTGGCCGCCGGTGGCGTACACCCGCACGGGGCGGTCGCCGACGATCAGGTTGAGCAGGTCGAAGAAGTGACAGCACTTCTCCACCAGGGTGCCGCCGGTGTTGCGGCTGAGGCGGTTCCAATCACCGACCTTGCGCAGGAAGGGAAAGCGATGCTCACGGATCGCGGCCATGCGGACCGGGCCGACGGTGCCCGACGCCAGCTCGTCGAGCAGACGAGCCACCGGCGGCATGTAGCGATACTCGAGCGCCATCCAGATGGGGCTCGGATGGTCTCGGGCGAGGTCGAGCACGGTGTGGCAATCCTCCACCGTGGTGCACAGTGGCTTCTCCACCATGATCGGCTTGCCGGTGTCGAACAGTGGCCGGAGCACGTCGAGGTGGGTGTGGTTGGGGCTGGCCACCACGTAGGCGTCGCACGTATCGGTCGCCACCAGCTCGGCGAGGGTCGAGAACGTGGCGGCGGCCGGGGCGAGATCGCGAGCGGTGGCGAGCGATGTCTGGTCCGGGTCGCAGAGGGCGGTCACCACGGCCCCGTCGAGAGCGGCCAGATTGTGGAGATGCTCGACGCCCATCATCCCGGTGCCGATGATGCCGTAGCGAACGTCGGTCATGCCTCGCGTCCGCTCGCATCGAGGTCTGAGCCGAACCCGGGCTTCATCGGGCCGTGATCGAGATGGGGCAGGACGTGGCGAGCGAAGTGATCACACTCGCCCTGGAGGGTGTACCCGGAGAGGATGAACGAGCTCACACCCACGGCCCGGTACGCCTCGATCTTCGCCAGCACCTGATCCGGCGAGCCGACGATCGCCGCTCCGGCACCGCTGCGAGCCCTGCCGACACCCGTCCACAGCGACTCCTCGACGAACCCGTCGTCGGCCGCGCCGTCACGCAGCTCCTGCTGACGTGACACTCCAACCGAGGCTGCGTCGAGCGACCGGTTGCGGATCTGTGTTCCGACTTCGTCATCGAGCTTCGACACGAGTCGCTGGGCAGCCGCCCGGGCCTCGGCTTCTGTCTCGCGCACGATCACGTGGGCCCGCAGGCCATAGCGAAGCGTGCGATCGTAGGAGGCGGCGCGGGCCATCATGTCAGCGACGGTCTCGCCGACCGCAGCCACGGTGTCTGGCCAGGTGAGGAACACATCGGCCGCCCGGGCCGCCGTGTCCTTGGCGGCGGGCGAAAAGCCGCCGAAGTACAGCGGTGGGCAGGTGCCCGAGACGGTTCGCATCCGTGGCGGGTCGATCGACAGCTCGAGGAAGTCGCCGTCGAGCTCGAGATGCTCGCCGTCGAGCAGTGCCCGGAGCCCGGTCATGTACTCGAGGGTCCGCTGGTAGCGAGGAGCCGAGTCGAGCGGGGCGCCGGGAAGATCGCTGGAGATGATGTTGATCGTGAGGCGACCGCCACACATCTGGTCGATCGTGGCGAGCTGGCGAGCCAGCTGCGGGAGCCACACCTCGCCCATGCGCACGGCGAGGAGCAGGTGGATCTGGTCGGTCAGCGGGGCGATGGCCGATGCGAAGCCAACGGCGTCGATGCCGAGCTCGTATCCGGAGGGCAGGAGGATGTTGTCGTAGCCGTGACCGTCGGCCCGCAACACGATGTCTCTGCAGTGCTCCCACGAACTGAGAAGCTGCGGGTCGGGCACCCCCAGGTACTCGTAGTCGTCGTCACAGAGCCCACCGAACCAGCTGAC
>CALLIQ010000736.1 GCA_938008925.1 uncultured Acidimicrobiales bacterium | reverse complement strand
ACACGTCCCACTCGTTCTGGCCCCTCGATCCGAACTCGGCGAGGAACTCGTCGAGTTCGCCGACAAATGCTTGCGCGTCGGCTCCACCGTCGCCCTGGAGCCGGGCATCGAGACCTTGCGTACCGGCGTCGAACGCGGCGGTGAGGTCGGCGGAGTCGCGGATCGTGCGAGAGAGCTGCCACATCGCATAGGAGGGAGCTGCCGAATCGACCCCGCCCAACCCGGCGATCAGACGCATGGCGGCCTCGGGTCGGCCAAGGGCCGCACAGATCTGTCCGAGCGCACCGGGGGCGATGGAAGCGGCCGCCGACTCGTTGATGTGTTCGTCGAACATCCGGCGGCAGGTGGGGCCGAACGCTCTGGCCCTCGCCAACACGGCGGCATCCGACTCGGCTGAGAGGTGCGGTCGACTCGCTCTGATCTCGTGCGCCTCAGCCGTCGAAGCGTTGACCTCGTCCTGGTTCATGTCGCCCATGACCCAGGCCAGCCAGCCGGCCATCACCTCGGTGGTGTGCGGGTTCTCGTGCCAGTCCTGCGCCTTGTAGGGCGGAACGTCCGCGCCGCCGAAGTACGCGGCATCGATCGCATCGGCACTGAAACCGGGCGTGCGCTCAGCCCACACTCGGGTGAGGGTCAGGCCCAGGTAGGCGTAGCCACCGAAGAGCCCAATGGTCTCGGGCTTTTCGGGGTCGATCTCGTGGGGCTCGAACCCGAGCCGATTCAGGATCGTGTCGGCCCAGCCCTTGCGGTTGTACGGACCGAAGACCAGATCCCAGCCAATCGGGCTCGGCGGCTCGGGGAGTACCTCCCCGGCGTTGGCGCGAGTCCACACATCGAACTTCGGGTCGTAGGTGTCGTCTTCGATCCACCGAACAGCAGCCATGATCGTCCCCCTGACGAAGTTGGTGGGGCGACGCTAGTCAAGAGCGGCGAGTCCCGACAGCGCAACGACGTGAACCGGGCGAGACCGTGGTCGGACGGCACAAACCCTTGACCTTCCAGCCGACAGGAAGGAATAGACTGGTCGGTATGCGAGTTGACAGCGCTGTGCGTACCGATCTGAACGTCGATGGAATGACGTGTGCCGCGTGCGCAAACCGGATTCAGCGTCGTCTCGGCAAGGTCGACGGCGTCGAGGTGGCACAGGTGAACTTCGCGACCGGCCGGGCAACGGTGACCCACGCGTCGTCGGTTGCCGAAACCGCGCTGGCGGCGGAGATCGAAGCCCTCGGCTACGGCGTGATCGACGACGGCGACGACGCCGAAGCCGAGCAGGCCCGCGAGGCGGATCTTCGGCGCCGTCTGATCGTCGGCGTCGCGCTGGCGCTCCCGGCGATGGTGCTGTCGATGGTCACGGCCTTGCACTTCGACGGCTGGGAGTGGGTCGTGGCCGGGCTGGCGACGCCGGTGATCCTCTGGTCGGGTTGGCCGTTCCACCGTGCGGCGTGGATGAATCTCCGGCACGGGTCGACCACGATGGACACGTTGGTGTCGATGGGGTCGCTGTCGGCATTGCTGTGGTCGACGGTCGTTCTGGTCGGCGATACCGCCGGTTGGGGAGTGGGCGGCGGTCACATCTACTTCGAGACCGGCGCCGTCATCGTCACGCTGATTCTGCTCGGCAAGTGGTTCGAGATGCGGGCCAAGCGCCGGTCGGGCGATGCGATCCGGGCCCTGGCCGATCTCGGTGCCAAGACAGCGCAACTGGAAGACGGCAGAGAGCTCGCACTCGAAGATCTCGCCGCCGGCATGCGATTCGTCGTGAAGCCCGGCGAGAAGATCGCCACCGACGGCGTCGTGGTCGACGGCCGCTCAGCCGTCGACGCGTCGATGGTCACCGGTGAACCGGTGCCGGTCGAAGTCGGTCCGGGCGATGAGGTGATCGGGGCGACGATCAACGCGAACGGTTCGCTCGTGGTCGAGGCGACCCGGGTTGGTTCGGACACGGCGCTGGCTCAGATCATCCGTCTCGTCGACCAGGCCCAGGGCAGCCGCGCCGAGGTGCAGCGGCTCGCCGATCGGGTGTCGTCGGTGTTCGTTCCCGTCGCCATTGCGGTCGCGGTGCTGACGTTGATCGGTTGGCTGCTCGTCGATGGCGACACCGACGCAGCGTTCACGGCTGCGGTTGCGGTGCTGATCATCGCCTGCCCGTGCGCTCTGGGGCTCGCCACACCACTTGGCATCATGGTCGGCACCGGTCGTGGCGCGCAGTTGGGTGTGATCATCAAGGGTGGCGAGGTGCTCGAAGACACGCGGGCGATCGACGCCATCGTGGTCGACAAGACCGGCACGCTCACCGAGGCAGCGATGGCCGTCACCGACGTGCACGCACCGTCATTGGATCAGGCTGGCCGAGATCGGGTGGTTCGGTTGGCGGCCTCGGCCGAGGCGCGCTCGGAGCATCCGATCGCCGCGGCAATCGCCACTCACGGCGAGGCGCTCGTCGACGCATTGGCCGATGTCGAGACGTTCGTGAATCGGCCGGGTTCTGGCGTGGTCGCCACCGTCGATGGTGAAGAGATTCGCGTCGGTCGACGGAGTCTGTTCGACGCCGTCCCCGCCCCGGTCGAGGTGGCCGCCGCAGAAGCCGAGGACACCGGCGCCACCGCCGTGCTTGCCGGACGTGGCGCCATTGCTGAGGTGGTGATCGTGGTGTCGGATCGCGTCAAGGCCACGTCTGCCGATGCGGTCGCCGCATTCCACGAACAGGGCCTCTCGGTCACGATGCTGACCGGCGACAACGCCCGCACAGCGGCGTCGGTTGCAGCGACTGTCGGTATCGGCAATCGGCCAGGCGACGATGTGATCGCCGAGGTCTATCCCGAGGACAAGGCCGCCGTGATCAGTCGGCTCCAGGACGCCGGGCATCGCGTCGCCATGGTTGGTGACGGCATCAACGATGCGCCGGCCCTCGCCCAGGCCGACCTCGGGATCGCCGTCGGTACCGGCACCGACGTGGCCATCGAGGCGTCGGACCTCACCATCGTGTCCGGCGACCTGCGAGCGGTCGCCGACGCGATCGCACTCTCACGACGCACGCTCGCGGTCATCAAGGGCAACCTGTTCTGGGCCTTCGCCTACAACACCGCCGCCATTCCCCTCGCCGCGTTCGGTGTCCTCAATCCGATGATCGCAGCGGGCGCCATGGGGCTGTCGTCGCTGTTCGTCGTGTCCAACTCGCTCCGGTTGCGCCGCTTCGCCGGCTACCGGTCAATCACTCGCTGAGACCCTCGCTCAGACCAGCACCCCCGAAAGGCCCACGATGACCACCACTTACTCCGTCCCCGACATCAGCTGCCAGCACTGCATCGATGCCATCACGACCGAGGTCACCAAGGTCGATGGCGTCACCGAGGTAAACGTCGACCTAGGTGCGAAGACCGTCGCCGTCGTCGGTGGCGACACCACGGCGATCGTCGCGGCGATCGACGAAGCCGGCTTCGACGTCGCGATGTAACCGCGCCGGGTGCGATCGGGGCGCAGGCGGCTCCATCAGTTGTCTGACTCGATCGACGAGCATCGATCCGTACCCGATGAGCACTGATCCGTACCGCTCTGCAAGCTCACGGTCACGCGCGTGCCTGTGCCGACGGTGCTGTCGAGGTCGAGCGAACCGCCCATCGCCTCGGTGAGGCGTCGGGCCAACACCAGGCCCAATCCGGCTCCACCTTCTCGCCCCGCCTCAGCGCCGAGACGGTCGAACGGGACGAACAACCGGTCGAGGAGATCCGCTGCGATGCCCGGGCCCTCATCGACCACTGTGATGATGCGCTGCCCGGCGAGATCCTGCGTGCTGACGCGGACCGTCGTGGCGGAGGGGGAGAAGCGAAGAGCATTGGAGAGGAGATTCAGAATCACTTGGCGTAGACGCCGTCGGTCTGCCTGAACGTCCAGCGAAGGGCCGCTGCATTCCACGGTGATCGATCGTTGCGCCGCCAGCGGCTGGACGAGATCCGTCGCCACGGTGAGAACCTCTTTGGCGTTCAGCCGTTCGAGCTGGATCGGCATTGCTCCGGCTTCGACTCTGGCGAGGTCGAGCACATCGTCGACGATCGACAAGATGTGTGTGGCCGCTCCGCCGATTCCGTTGAGTGCCTTGTGTCGCTGCTCTGGCGAGAGTTCGAGCGTCTTCAAGTTTTCGGCGAAGCCCGTGATCGACTGCAATGGTGTTCGGAGCTCGTGGCTGAGGGAGGTGACGAACTGCGACTTGGCGTGGTTGGCTCGCTCAGCCGAACGTCGGGCGAGGTCGGCCTGATGGCGAGCTTCGCGCTCGCTGGCCGACCGGTCGTGATCGACAGCGATCGAGGCCAGGTGGGTGAACCGACGGACCAGCTCTCGCTCTCGGTCGTCGGGTTCGTGTGCGGCTCGGTCGTACACCGCGAACGTTCCGACGATTCGAGAGCCCGACCGAATCGGACTGGACCAACACGCTCCGATGTCGTGTTCGTCAGCCAACTCCCGAAAAGTGACCCAGCGAGGGTCGGTCGACACGTCACTGGCGACGACGGGTTGGTCGAGGTGAACCGCCGTGCCGCACGACCCAGCTCGAGGGCCGGGGGCAAGACCATCGATGGCAGTGGAGTAGGTGGCGGGCAGGCTCGGGGCCGCCCCGTGACGGAGCACGCCGCGATCGTCGAGGAGGAGAATCGAGCATCGACTGCCGGGGATGAGATCCTCGAGAGCGACGACGATGCTGTCCAAGACGGTGGAGAGCGGGTCGCCGGAAGCCAATCGCTCCATGACGGCTGTCTGCCGGTCGAGAACGGCCGTCACCTCGTCGCCGGTGAGCGTGCTCAGCTTTCCCATCGATACCCCACCGCTCGGACCGTGACGAGTCGTTTCGGCTGCCGGGCGTCGTCTTCGATCTTTTGGCGAAGTCGGTAGACGTGCTCGGTCACGGTGGCGGTGGTCTGCCAGCCCGCCTGGCTGGCCCACACCGCGTTGAGGAGTTCCTCGCGTGTGCAAGCGCGGCGCGGGTGGTCGACGAAGTAGGAGAGCAGGTCGAACTCCTTGGCGGCGAGCTCGACCGGGACGCCATCCACCCACGCGACCCGAGCTCCCGTATCGATTTCGACACCTGCGCCGTCTGGCATGAACGGGCGCAGCTTCGGTACGTAGTCGTTCGTCCGACGAAGAACCGACCGGGCTCGAGCCGCGAGCTCACCTGGAGAGAAGGGCTTGACCAAGTAGTCGTCAGCACCGAGGTCGAGGCCGATGATGCGGTCGGTCTCGCCATCGCGACCCGACAACACGATGATCGGCAGCCTCGCGCACTGCTTCTTGGCCTCGGCTGCCCTGAGACGCTTGAGAATGTCGAGGCCGCCAACACCGGGGAGCGACAAGTCGAGGACGACGAGTGCGGGTCGGGAGGCTTCGAGCGCTTCGAGGGCCTCGATCCCATCTTCGACAGCGTGCACGACGAAGCCGTCGGCCTCGAGCGCCCAGGTGACCCCGGTGCGCACCCCTTCGTCGTCGTCAACGACGAGTACTCGGCGCGACTCGTCCATGGGTCGCGACGCTAGTGCCAGAGGCATTGTGAGTTCCGGTCGTTGAGCGGAAGTTGAGATTGCGTTGTTCGCCACCCGAGACCGGGTTCGTAGGTTCGACGTGTCACCGAGGCGGTCGATCATCGACTGCAGAACCAGGGGGAATCGTCATGTCCGACATGAAGCTCGCGCTCTACCTGCCGAACTTCCGAAATCACGTCACCGTGAAGGAGCTCGAGGACCTCACCGACCTCGCCGAAGAGCTCGAGTTCGACTCGATCTGGACGCTCGATCGCATCGTCGTACCCGAGGCCTCCGATCGAGAAGAACTCGAGTACCCGTTCGGGATGATGCAGCAGTTCCCCAAGCAGCTTCCGGTGTCGGCGCGAGGGGAGTGGTTCCAGGGATGGCCGCTCATCCCGTGGCTCGCGGCCAAGACGTCGAAGTGCCGCATCGGAATGAGCATCACCGACACCCCGTACCGGTCACCCGGTGTGTTCGCGGCGGAGATCGCAACGGTTGATCACCTCTCGAACGGTCGAGTGAATGTCGGCATCGGCGCCGGGTGGATGCCTGAGGAGTTCGCTGCAGCGAGCGCGTCGCACATCTTCCCGAAACGACACAAGCACGTGCGCGAGACCATTGAGATTTGCCAAGGGATCTGGACGAACGACCTCTTCGAGTACCACGGAGAGTTCGCCGATTTCGACCCCTGTGGATTCGGCCACAAGCCGCTCCAGGACCCGCACCCGCCGATCTTCATGAGCGGTCTCCGCAACCCTGAGATCTCGGCCAAGAAGGTTGCCAAGTACAACCTCTCGGGCTGGATCGGAATTCAGGACACACCCGAGGAGCTCGGCGAATGGTTGCGGGCCATCGGCGACGAGCTCGACAAGCTCGACGGTGGCCACTCGATCGACGATCTCGAGATCTCGAGCATGTGTTGGTTCGTCATCACCGACGAGCCGACCGATCAAACGCCGAACGGCAAGTTGTCGAACATCCTCTCCGGTACGGCCGAGCAGATCACCGAGAACTTGATCGCGTTGAAGGCCGCTGGCATGACGATGCCGCTCATCTGGCCACCCTTCGCCGATGTGCCGACGGCAAAGACGCTCGAGGATCTGCGCCAGCTCAACGATGAGATCATGCCGATCGTGAACGCTACATAGTCTCCTCATGACCCTTGCCGAAACCACCGCACTCGAACTGCTCGAGGCGCACAATCACGGTGTGCTCGGAACGATCCACGCCGAGCGAGGTGTCGATCTGACACCGATTGTGTACGCGACACACGAGCGGTTCCTCGGGTCGCCGGTCGACTTGGTGAAGCTCAAGTCCTCGTTGCGGTTGCAGCGCGAACGAAACCTCGAATCCGACGCTCGAGCCACGCTGTTGATCGAGCGCTGGGACCGCAACGATTGGTCGAAACTCTGGTGGGTTCGGGCGGAACTCCGCTGGACGGGCGAGGACGGCGCTGGTCTCAGCGACGTCCTCGCCTCCAGGCTCGCTTACGCATTCCCCCAATACGAGGACAAGCCCTTTGCAACGGTGCTCGTGTTCGAAGTCGTGCGTGCGACGGGTTGGTCCGCCGGCGGAGCGAGCTCGTGAACATCGCCACGTGGGTCGAACGCAACGGTCGACGGTTGGCTGATCACACCGCGATCGGCGATGGCGAGCGGCCGCTTTGCAACTGGCGGACCTTTGCCGAGCGCACGGCATCGTTGGCCCGCGGCATGCGTGAAGAGTTCGGGCTCGAGCCGGGCGACCGGGTCGCCGTCGTCATGAGTAACCGGCCCGAGTACTTGGAGGCGCTCTTCGCCATCTGGCACGCCGGGCTGGTTGCCGTCCCCGTCAACGCTCGTCTTCATCGTGATGAGATCGGCTACATCCTGGGTCAGAGCGGAGCAGCCCTCGCCGTTGCCGACGACGCTCACGCCACCGATGTCGACTCCTTCGTGAACACCGACCCCTGCGAGCCCGGTCTGCGAGCTGTCGTCGTCGCACCGGGAGAGCGTTGGCGTCGGCTCGGTGGAGCGTGGCCATACCCGCTCGTCGACCGAGCTCCCGACGCCCCGGCATGGCTGTTCTATACGAGTGGCACCACCGGGCGCCCAAAGGGCGCAACACTCAGCCACCGGAACTTGCTGATGATGTCGCTGAGCTACTTCGCAGACATCGACGCCGTGCAGCCGCACGATTGCGTGCTTCACGCCGCGCCCATTTCCCACGGATCGGGCTTGTATGGACTACCCCACATCGCTCGAGGGGCGACGAGCGTTCTGCCTCGTTCCGGTGGGGTCGACACCGACGAGATCGTTGCGCTCCTGAAGGCGTGGAGCGGGATGTCGTTCTTTGCCGCCCCCACCATGGTCAAGCGGTTGGCGTCCGCTGCAGCGATGCAGGATGCGGATCTGTCTCATCTGAAGACGATCATCTACGGCGGCGCCCCGATGTACCTGTCGGATCTCGAGGACGCGCTCGACATCTTCGGCCCCCGGTTGGCCCAGATCTACGGACAGGGCGAGTCACCGATGACGATCACGGCACTTTCCAAGGCCGACCACGCCGACGTCGCCCATCCGCGTTGGCGCGATCGGGTCCAGAGTGTCGGCGTCGCCCGGACCGATGTCGACGTCCGCGTCGTCAGCGACGATGGGAACCAACTCTCGGTCGGGGAGATCGGCGAGATCGTCGTTCGTGGGGACGTCGTCATGGACGGCTACTGGAACCAGCCGAACGCGACTTCGGAAACACTGCGAGACGGCTGGCTGTACACCGGCGACATGGGCAGCTTCGATCCCGATGGGTACCTGACGCTGCGAGATCGCTCCAAGGATCTCATCATCAGCGGAGGCATGAACATCTATCCCCGCGAGGTCGAAGAAACGTTGCTGCGTCATCCAGACGTCGGTGCCGTCTCCGTCGTCGGTCGCCCCGATGACGAATGGGGCGAGACCGTCGTGGCGTTCGTCGTTTCCGTCGATCGTGCGAACCCGCCGGCCGCCGATGGTCTGGACCGCCTGTGCCTCGACCACATCGCTCGATACAAGCGGCCGAAGGAGTACCGATTCGTCGACGATCTCCCGACCAACAACTACGGCAAGGTCGTGAAGCGCGAACTCCGCGAGCGACTGCTCGCCGAGTCCGATTCCGAGTCCGGCAGCGGGACCGAGAGCGGGACGCTGTCGACCTGACGTCGGCCTCGACAGAGGGGAGGTCGGCGGTCGGTAGCGCTGCCACCATCTCGAACGCGAGAAACCGGCGGCGACGTGTCGCGAGAGCAGGACGGGGCTAGAGAAGGCCGGCGTCGCGGGCGGCTTGGACCGCCGCCTTGCGGTCGCCGACGGCGAGTTTGCGGTAGATCGCCTTGCAATGCGTCTTCACCGTATTGAGCGAGACGTAGAGCTCGCTGGCGATGTCGCGCTGTGACATGGCCGACGGGAGGTAGCGAAGGACGGCGAGTTCTCGGTCGGTCAGGTCGTCGACGAGATCGGCGGTCGGCTGTGTGGGCGCCTCTATTCGGTGGCGGGCTTCGACTCGGGCGAGGTAGCGACCAGCGATGCCGGGGTCGGAACACCGATCGATGATCGAGCGCGCCTCGATGATCAGGTCGGGGCCTTCGGGCTCGCCGTGGTGGGCGAGGACGTCGCCGGCACACGCCAGGGCGTAGGCGGACGTGATGCGTTCGGGTGAGCGTCGGCCCAGGTCGACGCCGCGACGGGCCGACTCGATGGCGGATGCAGGGTCGTCGATCGTTCGGGCGAGCAGAGAGTGAGCGAGCGCGGTCTGGGTGAGCTCGCTGAGGCCGAGGCGCTCGGCGAGGTCGATCGATCGCTCTGCCGCGGTTCGGGCTGCGTCGGTCGCCCCGGTCTCGATGTCGGCGATTCCCGACAAGATCGGGCTCATCACCTGCACGAATGCGTGGCCCTCGTCCGGCGCCATTCGATCCGCCTGATCGAGGAGCGGCCGTGCGCTGTCGAAGGCCCCCGCCCACACGTGCGCACCGCCGAGGGTCATGGCCTGGGTCGATTCAAAGGGTGCAGCGGCAGCTCGCGCCTCGTCGAGGGCAGCGGCGACGTTGCCGGTACCGAGGTGGGTCATGATCGCGAGGGCGGCGATGAGCCCGGCCTTGTCTCCGTCGGGGTGCAGCGTCCGGGCTCGTTCGATGCGGTGATGCGCTTCGGCGAACCGCCCGGTGAGAAGGCTGATGTAGCCCTGCACGACCGTCGTGCCGCAGTGTTCGTCGGCCAGCGGACCGAGCCGGGCGACCTGGTCGGCCACGGTGCGCAGCTGCCCCTGGTTCATCAGCTCGGTCGCTTCGTCGTAGATGAGATCGGCTGCGTCCTCGTGCGCGCCCGCTGCGATGAAGTGCTCGACCGCATCGTGGGGGCTGCCGTGTTCGCGATGCCAACGGGCCGCTCGACCATGGGCACCGGCGGTGTCGACGGTGGCCTGCTCGGCCTCGAGGCGGAGCACGTCTTGCAGGAGGTGGTGATAGCGAAACCACGTGCCGGTGCTGTCGAGGCTGATGAGGAGCTGGTTCGCACCGGCGGTTTCACGGAGCCAGCGGGCGCCATCGGTGGTCTCGCAGATGGTGTCGATGAGCGGCCCGCACATGCGATCGAGGATTGCGGTCTGCAGCATGCGCTGCCGATCGGCGTCGTCGATGCCGGCGAGGAATTCGTCGGTGAGGTAGTCGACGACGAGTCGGTCGTCGCCTTGGAATGCAGCAACAAAGGTGTCGTGGTCGTCGCTTCCGCTCAGGGACAGCCCGGCGAGCACGAGCCCAGCGGCCCACCCTTCGGTGCGTTCGCACAGCGCCGCCACGTGTGGGTCGGTGATGCGCCCGTCGTCCAACAGGAGTTGGGCCTCGTCAGCCGCGAATCGGAGCGTGTCCGCTCGAATCTCGACCAGCTGGGAGCGAACCCGCAGCCTCGACAGCCGCAGCGAGGGATCGAGGCGGGTGCTCAGGATGAGTAGAAACGACGGCGGAGCGAGCTCGATGAGGCGTTCGAGCCCGTCGTCGATCGTCGGATTGGAGACGAGGTGGAAGTCGTCGATCACGAGGACGACGGGCCCGGCGGTGCTGAGCACATTGGCGATTCGCCCGAGCAGCGGTTCGGCGTCGCCGCCCGCTGATGGCACAGCAGATCCCGCGGCGGTGCGGACATCGGGAACGAGTTTCGTCAACGCCCCGACCACGTGTCCCCAGAATCGAGCCGGGTCGTGGTCGGCCCGGTCGGCCTGCAGCCAGGCGCCACCGTGGCGTTGCTGCCAGTCGGCGACCAGCGTCGACTTTCCGGAACCAGCCGGCGCACTCACCAGCACGACGCGCACGACCGGGTCGTCGGCTGCTTCGTCGAGGAGTCCGCTGAGTCGCGCTCGATCGACGAGTTGGCCGGGGAGCGTCGGCGGGGTCAGCTTCGTCGTGACCAGAGCCGTCTCGCCGCCGGTTCCCATCCCCCCGTCGGTTCCCATCGCCGCAGAATAGGGCCCGGGGCTCGGTCGGGGCGGCCAGAACCGAGTGGATCTCACCCGGGTGAGATGGGCGGGGGAGCGAAGACGAACCCCACCATCGGAGCGGATGGTGGAGCCATGAACGACCCGTCCATCTACGAGATCGTGATCCGAGGTACGGCGAGCGAGCGCCTTCTGGCTCGCTTCAGCGACGACTTTGCGATCGACGTCACCGGCGACGGGAACACCCGCCTGATCGGCGAGATCCGCGACTCCGCCCATCTCAACGGCGTGATCAGCCACCTCGCAGCGCTGACGATCTCGATCCTCAGCATCACCCCGGGGGACTCGACGTCCCCCGACTCAAACCACAACACCGAAAGGCAATGACCATGACCATTCCAACCCTCACCACGAACCCTGCAGGGGAACAGTCCTCTCGGGCCGGAGCGATCGGTGGCCTGACCGCTGCGGCGACGTTCATCTTCGGCATCGCACTGTTGGTCACGACCCTCACCGACTACGCCGAGGGCGATCCGAGCCCTGCGGAGTCGGTCGAGTTCCTCCTCGGTCATCAGTCGACACTGTTCGTCTGGTACTTCGTCATCTTCTTGGTCTTCGGCTTGGCCATCATCCCGTTGGCTCGGGCGCTCCACCAGCGCCTGGTTGACATCAACGCTCATCTCGCCGACCTCGGTGCGGTGTTCGCCT
>CALLIQ010000735.1 GCA_938008925.1 uncultured Acidimicrobiales bacterium | reverse complement strand
ACGGTGGCTGTTCCAACACGAGCGCCAGCGTCGAGCGGCACGGCATCGTGCAGCGAACCAACACCGACCGATCCGTCCCTCAGGGCGATCGCCTGCCGGTGCTCTCATGATCGATACGCCGAAGCTGCCATGACCGATACGCCGAAGCTGCCATGACCGATACGCCGAAGCTGCCATGACCAAACCTCTCGCGCACACAGAAGGAGGCCAGGCGTTCCGTTTCGTCGTTGCCGCTCTGCTCGGCGCGTTCTTCGGGTTGGCGACGGCGAACCCGAGCACGACGTTGAGCACGGTGTTCTTCGTCGGCGCTGCGGTGGCTGGACTCATCGCCGCCTCCCACACGGCCACCGAACTCACCGGGCCCGACCGACTCGGTGGCATCGGAGCGAACCTTGCCGCGACCGGGGCGACCGTCTTCGGCGCTGCGGCGGTGCAGTCGGTGGGCCCCGGATGGCCGGGGCTCTCGATCGTCGTGGCCCCGCTCGGCGGCCTGGCGGCGGTGTGGTGGTTGGCTCACGACCGATACGACGACAACCCTCGATGGCTCGTCAGCCTGATCGGCGCTGGCTTCGGCGGCTTCTTCGGGTTCACGTCGGTGTTGATCGCCGCGCTCAATCAGCGCGACGAGGTCACCGCCATCCATCGCGTCGGCTTCGCCGTCGCCGGGTTGGCTCTGTTCGCGTCGACCGCGATCACCGTTGTTGGCGCCGTCGGCTTTCTCCGAGCCGCCCGATCCGGACCCTGATTCAGCCCTGCTCAGAACGGCCCTGCTCAGAACGGGACGGTCAGCTCCGACCGGCGCGGGACGTCAGCGCCGGCACGCGAACACGTGATGGCCGCCGCCCCGACGGCACGAGACGCGATCTCGGTCCACTCGTCGACGGAGACCGTCGCCAAGGCGGCGACGTCACGGCGATCGAGCTCCCACAGCGACGCGAGGACGGTCGCGACGATCGTGTCGCCTGCACCGACGGTGTCGACGATGTCGACGACCGGAGCTGGCGCAGTGGCTTCACCCTCGCTGGTGAGGATCGAGAGCCCGTCGGAACCGCGAGTGACGATGACCGCGGCGACCTGACCGGCGAGCAGTTCTTCGGCGCACGATTCGGGCGAACGGCCCGGCCAGATCCAGTCGAGATCCTCGTCTGACCCCTTGTAGATGTGGGTGCGGGCCAGCCAACGATCGTGAAAGTGATCCCAACCGGCCCGGTCGTCGATGATCTGAGGCCGGATGTTCGGATCGAGCGACACGATGCCGTCATGGGCCTCGACCAGGTCGGCCAATGATGCTGCCGTGCGGCCACGAAACAGTCCGAGCGTTCCGCCGTGGAGCAGATGCGGGCCGTCGCCGAGGACGTCGAGATCGACCGAATCGAGCAGGGTGTCGGCCGTTCCTTCACCTTCGAACCGGAACCGCAACTGCGGTACGTGTTCGACGATCGCCCGGGCCGTCGGCGCATCCATCCGCACCGCGGCGGACAGGTCGACGCCATCGGCTTCCATGTGCGCCCAGATCGCCTCGCCGTGCTCATCGAAGGAGACCCCTCCGACGAACGCAGCGGGGACACCGAGTCGAGCGGCCGCCACCGCGACATTCAGGGGACCACCGCCGACGACGGCCTGCGGCTCGTCGTTCACCGGCACGATGTCGACGAGCGCCTCGCCACAACTCACGATCATGCTGGCGAGGATAGGCAGGATCGACGGCGGTCGGTCAGGGGGCGACCAGGGGCCACGGACGCTCTCGTTCGACCACGAGAGCGATGTCGAGCAGGAGCTCTTCGGCGAAGTGTGGAGCCAACACCTGCAGACCGATCGGTAGGCCCTCGGCGTTGGTCCCGATCGGGATCGACACCGCCGGATTGCCGTAGATGTTGGCCGGGATCGTGAGAAGCCCGTTGTTGATCGGCTTGGCCTCCTTGCCGCCGAAGACGCTCGGCAGGTGGCCGTCGGCCGAGAAGGCGACGTCGGGGTTCGTCGCCGCAAACACGAGGTCGGCTTGGTCGAACATCGACGCCATCGCCTCGTTGATGGCGATGCGCTCGGCTTCGGCCCGCACGGCGACGTCGGCGCTGTAGTGCTCGAGGGTCGCGGTCACGCCAGCCCGCATGGCGCCGGTGAGATCGGGTCCGCATTCAGGCCAGCGGTCGCGGACGGTCCCGTAGAGCCCGATGCCGCCGGTCGCCGACCAGGCGCCGCCGGAGCGGGGCATCGCCACATCGGCGTCGACGCGTCGAAGCCCGAGCCGGCCGATGAGCCAGTCGGCCGCTTCGGTCACGAACTCGATCGTCTCGTCGGCCACGGTTGCTGCACCAAGCGTCGGAAGCACCGCTGCGGTTCTCCCGGCCAAGGCTTCGACGTTGGATCCGAGGCCCGCTTCCCAGCCCTCCACTCGCGGCAGGCTCAACGGGTCGCGCAGGTCGAACCCATTGCTCACGTCGAACCATCGAGCCGTGTCTCGGACGGATCGGCTCAAACACCCGGCGACAACGGTGAGGTTGCCCGGACCGATCTGGGGCCCTCGGGGAATTCGCCCGAACGTCGCTTTCAGCCCGAACAGACCCGTGAAGCCAGCCGGGATGCGAATCGAACCTCCCCCATCGCCACCGGTGG
>CALLIQ010000734.1 GCA_938008925.1 uncultured Acidimicrobiales bacterium | reverse complement strand
TACCGCGACGGGCTGAAGGGCCGACCCCTCGAGGGCATGGCCGCAGAGGGACTCGCCGACGGCGGGCCCGCAACCGGTCCGGCAGACGCCGCACCAACCGATCCGTTCACCAGCCCCGGCCAACCCGGCCAGGACAGCAACACCTGGGGAGACCCGTCATGAGCGTCATGAGCACGCAAGCCAGCAACGTCAATTGGCTGGTCAACAACTTCGTCGATCGCGTCCCTGGCGTGAACGAGACCGTCGTCGTCTCCTCGGACGGCCTGCCAATCGCAGCCTCTTCCGGCCTCGATCGAGACTCGGTCGACCGCTTCGCTGCGGTGTCCTCGGGTCTCATCGGCTTGGCCTACGGTGCCGCCGGCCGCTTCGGCGGTGGCGCAGTGTCCGAGGTCATCGTCGAGATGCAGAACGCATTCCTCTTCGTGACCGGCATCAGCGACGGTTCGCTGCTCGCCACCATGGCTGACGCCGGGTGCGATGTCGGCCTCGTTGCCTACGAGATGGCTGTGCTCGTCGAGAAGACGGGCCAGGTTCTCACCCCTGAACTTCGAGCGGAGCTCCAGTCGAGCTTGCCTCAAGTCTGATCACTGCTCACCCCGGCGCCTCCGCAATCCGCGGCCGCCACGGAACGCCAACCTTGCGAGCAAAAGATGACCGAACCTGACAACGAAAGCTTCACAACACTTCGAGTCCGGCCCTACCTGCTGACAGGCGGCCGTACGAGAAGTGCCGTGGATCTGCCACTTGAGGCGCTCGTCCGTACGACGGAGAGCGGCAATGCCTCGATGGCACAGCACGGTCGAGAGCAACAACAGATCATTTCGCTCTGTGCGAACCCACAGTCTGTTGCCGAGATCTCGGCCCACCTCAAGATCCACCTCCAGGTCGCCCGAATCCTGCTCGGGGACCTCGTGCAAGACGGGCATGTCGCGACGCACACCGCGAACACCCAATCGACCGAACGTCCCGACCTCCAGCTTCTCGAGCGGGTGCTCGACGGCCTCCAGTCCCTCTGAGAGTCATCATGAACGCAGCTGCCAACCCAATCCCAGTCAAGATCGTCGTCGCCGGCGGGTTCGCCGTCGGCAAGAGCACGTTCGTCGGGTCGATCTCCGACATCGATCCGCTCACGACCGAAGCCGCCATGACCAAGGCCTCCGAAGCCGTCGATGACCTCGGCGATGCCACGTCGAAGAAGTCGACGACCGTCGCCATGGACTTCGGTCGTGTCGGTCTCAGCTCCGACCTGGTGCTCTACCTGTTCGGCACCCCCGGCCAGGACCGCTTTCACTTCATGTGGGACGAACTCGTGCGCGGCGCCATCGGCGCCGTCGTACTCGTCGACACCGGCCGCCTCGAAGCATGCTTCCCGGCTGTCGACTACATGGAGCAGGCCGGCGTGCCCTTCGTGGTCGCGATCAACGCCTTCGACGGCGTGCTTCGCCATCATCCCGAGGACGTGCGCGAGGCACTCGACATTCCGGCACACATTCCCGTCGTCGTCACCGACGCTCGCCACAAGGCAGCGGTTCGCGACACCCTCGTCGGACTCGTGCGTCACGCCATGTCGATGGCTCGTCAGCCCGTCGCCCAGTAACACCCGAAGAGCGCAACAACCGAAGAACGTCCGAACGTCATCCACGGGGTCCGATAGGACTCAGTGGGTGAGGAGTCCCTCGGCCGCCAGGTAGCTCTCTTCGTTGAGGGTGTCGATGACTCGCCGGCCGTTTCCGAACAGGATCCGGTGCGTCGACGCGTGGTAGGGCCGGAAGAACATGTCGGCATCGAGGCCGAGCACTTCGCTGAGATAGGCGTTGATCACCCCGCCGTGGCAGGCGATCACGATCGTCTCTCCCGGGTGGCTCACGATCGCTGACTCCACCGCCCAACCAACGCGTCGACGAAACTCGGCCGATGGTTCGGTGTGGGGATAGGCGTCCCACTTCTGGGTCTGCACGAAGCGCTCCCAGATGCCCCGCATGGCCTTCTCGCCCATCGTGTCGACGACACGTCCATCGGCGGGTAGATCGCGATAGAGCTGGATCTCGCTGAGCGCCTCGATCACCTCGACGTCGAGGCCATGGTGGGACGCCACGGCCTTGCCGGTGTCGTTCGCTCGCTTGAGCTGTGAGCTGTAGACCGCGCTGACCGGCTTGTCGGCCAACCAACGGCCGACGCAGTCGGCTTGCTTGCGCCCGGTCTCCGACAGTGGCGGGTCGACCCAGTCGCCGGCGACCGATGTGTCGGGATCGGGCCACACCTGTTGGCCGTGGCGGACGAGGTAGAGGGTTCCCGTCCCCGGCTGGTTCGTGAGAAACGCCCGGTCGATCGGTGACGGAGCTCGCAGCGGCGGATCGGCATCGGTCGCGGACGACGCATCGGTGGAGGACATGGCTCCAGCATGCCCCTCACCCGACGACCAACCTCCATCGCTTCTGGGCGATGGAGGCGGGGGACTGGGGGACATAGAGTCCGGGCCATGGGAGAAACCACGCGACTGTCCACCCTCGATCGTTCGGTTGCCGGCCGAACTGCGATCGTCACCGGTGCCGCTTCTGGCATGGGGCGGGCCGAAGCCCACCTCCTCGCCGACGAGGGAGCGAGGGTCGCCATCGTCGACCGCAGCGCCGATGCCCTCGAGGCCGTGCGAGCGGAGATCGAAGGGGCGGGAGGCTCGGTCGTTGCGATCGCCGCCGACCTCCAGGACCAGGCGGCGATCGGCAACGCCGTCGCAGCCGCCCGAGAGGCGTTCGGACCGATCGACATCCTGATCAACAACGCTGGCGTCGCGATGCCGAGCGGCGTCGACCTGCCGGCCGACGAATATCTGAACGCATGGACCACGACGCTCGACGTGAACCTCACGGCGCAGACGCTGCTCATTCGCGAGTGCGTCGAAGACCTCGCTCGGAACCAGCAGGGTCGAATTCTCAACATCGCGTCGACCGAAGGGCTCGGCGCGACGCCGGGCATGAGCGCATACACCGCGTCCAAGCACGCCGTCGTCGGCCTCACCCGGGCCTTCGCCGTCGAACTCGGACGCCGGGGCATCACCGTCAATGCGATCTGCCCCGGTCCGATCAACACCGGCATGACGTCGGACATCCAGGACGAGCACAAGGCGATCTTCGCCCGTCGTCGGGTGCCTGTTGGCCGGTACGGAGCGCCCGAGGAGGTCGCCCAGATCGCCTTGTCGCTCGTGCTCCCGGCCGCCTCCTATCTCAACGGGGCGATCATCCCCGTCGATGGCGGCATGATCTGCCAGAACGTCTGACGAGCACGTCAGCCCACGCATCAGAGGCGAGTTCCGAACCCGGCGAGTCGCCGTTCTACGCTGCGGCGGTGTCAGACATCGACGATCGCGCATCCAACGTCGAGGAGATTTCGCTTCTCGACGGCCTCGCCACGACCCGGGCGATTCGCCGGTACCGACCCGACCCGATTCCAGACGACGACCTGGCGACGATCATGTACTCGGCCACCCGGGCGCCCACCGGATCGAACCGACAGACGTTCCGGTTCCTGGTTCTGCGCGACGGCCCGGTGGCGACCGAGGCGAAGGCGCTGCTCGGCTCCAGCTTTCGACAGGGTTGGAACGCCAAGCGCAGCGACGACGGCTACGAACAGGGGAGTGGCGCCGACGATGACAGTCCG
>CALLIQ010000733.1 GCA_938008925.1 uncultured Acidimicrobiales bacterium | reverse complement strand
CGGCCACCGTGGCTCCGAACCGATCCACCGCCGCCTGGACGGCGTCGGACGACACATCCGAGACCACGAGCGACGCCCCGGCCTCGTGCAGCAGCTCGGCCAGGGATGTCCCGGCGCTCCCGACCCCCTGCAGGGCGATGGTGCGTCCCGCGAGATCGTGCGAGCCGAAGACGTGCTGCGCTGCGGCTTGCATCGAGACGTAGGCACCGAGCGCCGTGAACGCGGTCGAGTTGAAGCCTTCGACCTGGCGCGACGAGTCGGAGAAAATGAAGTCGCAGTGGGTCGCCATGAAATCGGCCTCGTCGCGATCGACACCGAAGCCGTGCGCTGACCAGTAACGACCCCCGAGACCCTGCACGTACTCGGCGAAGCGCCGCAGGAGCTCCGCCTTGTTCGGGTGGGCCGGGTCACCGATGATCACGGCCTTCCCACCACCGAGCTGCAAACCGGCCATGGCGTTCTTGAGACTCATCTGCTCGGACGTTCTCAGGGCGGCAGACAGTGCTTGATCGACGGACTCGAACGGCAACATGTCGCAGCTGCCGACGGCGGGACCTCGGGCGGTCGAATGCACAGCAATGATCGCCTGCAGACCGACCTCGTGGTCGTTGCAAAACAGGACTTGCTCGTGATCGTCAAATGCTGGATGGGCGAATGGCACGATGGCACTCCAGGGACTCGGTGGAATGTACGCGCCGCAACGTCACGATTCCAGTCACTTGGCGTCCGACCACCGCTCGACGACGCTCACGTCGGCGACGAAGCGCACGTCGGGTTGCGGCGACCAGTACGCCGCCGCCTCGTCGACCGACTCCGCCACCATCGCCGCGACCGTCTCGGCTCGCTCGGCTGGCGTGTGGACGAGGAGCTCGTCGTGCAGGCACAACACGATCTCCGCACCGACCGCTCGACCATGGCGACGGACGGTGATCGCCCAGACCTTGAAGTACTCGGCAGCCGCGCCCTGGATCAGTGCGTTCCGGGCATACCGGCCACGAGCGGCAGCGGCCGACACCGCTCGATCGAGGTCGCCGTGGCCGTTCGACTCGCTCCACATCCGGACGCGACGACCCCCACTGGTGAAGACGTCCTCGACCCGGCGTCCGGCCTCCGCCGCCTCCTCGAGCAGCGCCATCGCGACCGGGTAGTTCGTCCGGAGGCCAGCGAGGGCGCCGGCAGATTCACCGGTGGTCGCGCCGTACATGGCACCGAGCACGGCGAGCTTGGCGATGTCGCGCTCGACGCCGAGGGTCGCAGCGACCGGCGAATACAGATCGTCGCCCCTCGTCGCATCGATCAACGCTCGGTCGCCCGAGACCGCGGCCAGCACCCTCGGTTCGATCTGGCCGAGGTCGGCGCGCACGAACACGTGACCGTCCTCCGCTGCGACGACGGGACGCATCATCGATGGCAAGTTGTGGAGCCCGGCGGAAGCCGTCATCCGGCCGGCCGCACCGTCTGAGCTCGACCACGCGCCACGAAGTCGCCCGCCACTCACGTGTTCGTCGATCCAGGTGTAGCCATAGGTCGTCGCGATTCGCTCGGCCTTGCGCCACGTCAACAACGCGTCGATCAGCGGTTCGGTGTCGCGCAACTTCTCGAGCCGCCACGCCCGCGTGTCGGGGAGCTCGAATCCCTGTCGGCGCAACATCGCCTTCACTTCGGCCGGATTCCGCAGATTCACCTCCCACCGAGGCTCGAGCTGGGCGAAGACCGCCTCGTCGCGCTCGGCCCTGATCTGATCCTCGTGAGCGAACGACCGGGGACGCGGACCAGCGGCGTCAGCGATCAGTTCGGCTGCGGCCGGCTCGTCGATCGGCAACCCGCCGTTCGACATCTCGGCACACAGCAGGTCGGCGGCCGACTCCGAATGAGCCGTCGAGCGCGCTCTCGAGGGGTCGGGCAACCGATCGAGCAACGGAAGCTGAAGCGAACGGACCTCGAGCGCGAGACCAGCCCACTCGGCGAGCCGCTCCGGCGACTCGGCAAACCCACCGGCGACCCACTCCGGCCGCAGGTGCCCGTCTGGCATGACGGGTCGGGTCGGGTCGCCATCGTCGGCTGGCATGTCGAGCAGGCCCAGCTGACCCATCGTCGGCAACGTGTCGAGCGAGAGGTCGTGCATGATCGCCCACACTTCGGCGATCGAGGTCTTCCAACCGCCGAACAGCAGACGGTGCACGGTGGCGACATCCCAGCATCGGTCGACTGGCAGACCGGCGCCGGCGATCAGGTCTGCGGTCGAGCGGTCCCACCAGAGCCACCGCGGCCCGACGCCGGCGGTGAGCGACGAGACGATCGAGAGCGGATCGCTCGACGCGATCGCCCAACGCTCGTCACCGCGAGCGAGGCCGAGACCGGCCCCTGGGGCCACCGCCAGGCCGACGACCTCGCCCGGCACCAGATCGGTGGGAATCTCGGCGGTCGCCATCGGGCGAGTGTATGGCTGCGGCCACGTCGCCCTCCTGGACATGCCAGCAACCCGGGACTACTCCGATTCGCCCTGTACCGATGGCTCCGCTCCCGGCGGTGGTCCGCCAGCCCCCTGCGCGACCTCACCGTTGAGACAGCGGCTGATGAAGGGGAAGTCGTCGGTGATCACGTACGCGTACGTCCCGTCGAGCTCGACACCGTTGCAGGCGTCGAGATCGCCGGCCTCGGCGCTCCACGCGTAGTCGGACGTGTATGTGCCATCCGGGGTGGTGCCCTCGACCTCGACCGAGGCCGACCGCAACGCTCCGGATCCAACGCAATCGGTGCCGCTCCGCTCATCGGTCTGCAGCTCGTAGCCCGACTCGTAGGCGCCCGACTTCGAGTAGTAGATCAAGAAGCCATCGGCGGCGAAGCCGACGTGGACCAGGTCGCCATCGTCCGAATAGGCGGCGGCGAGAAGCTCCGAGATGCCGTGGTAGTGGTACTCGCCGGTTGGCTGAACGTGTGCGTTGTTGAAGTCGAGGCCGAGGTCGTAGACGTCCTGGAGTGCTTCGACTCGATAGTTCTCTCCCGACTCGCACGACACGGTCTCGGCGGTCCCCGGCTCGAACTTCACGCCGTTGACGGCGACACCGGGCGTCCGTGCCACGGTCGCGTCGCCGGTGAAGACGGGTTCGGTCGTGTACTCGTAGCTCGCGTCCTGGGCCGAGATCGCATTCGGGTTGCCCGCGTTCGGGAACTCGCCGGTCTCGTGGTCGGGAAGGGCGTTCGCGACGATCGACCGAGTCGCGCCGTCGACGGTCACGGTCACCTCGGTGCCGAACTCGGCGTCCTCCAGTGAGTAGCTGCCGAGATAGGAGTCCGACGCCACCGTGTCGGTCGTCCCACCGACGGAACCACAGGCCGACGCGAGCAGGGCCGTCATGGCGAGAACGCCGACGGGTCGAGCAACGCCACTCACGTTCGTGTTCATGATCATCGGCAGGTTCTTCATGAACGACAGGGTGTCGCCGTCTTCTGAGAGTTCTCTGGGAGTGGTCCGGGAATCATCTGAGAGCCATCTGCTGAGAGCCATCTGCTGAGAGCCATCTGCTGAGAGCCATCTGAGAGCCGAGACTTGCCGGTGTCGGGGCCCGACGACAGACTCCGTCGATGAGCACCGCACCGCTGAGCAAGCTGTACAAGACCGTCAACGGCAAGCAGATGGCCTACCACGACGTCGGTGCCGGCGAGACCGTACTGTTCCTCCACGGCAATCCAACGTCGTCGTATCTGTGGCGCGACATCATCCCGCACGTCTCGGGCCAGGCTCGCTGCATCGCCCCCGACCTGATCGGGCAGGGCGAGTCCGACAAGCGCGACGAGTCCGGCCCAGACGCCTACACGTTCGTGCAACACCGGGAGTATCTCGACGGGTTGCTCGATCAGCTCGACCTCGGCGACTCGGTCACCCTGGTCATCCACGACTGG
>CALLIQ010000732.1 GCA_938008925.1 uncultured Acidimicrobiales bacterium | reverse complement strand
TCTGGGCCCGAGACGTCGGCCGGTTCACCGGCATCGAACTTCCCGTGCTCGCCATGGAGCACCACTACCTCCTCACCGAAGACGTCCCTGAACTGACCGAGTGGAATCGCTCGTCGGGCCGCGACGGGCTGCACTGCGTCGACTTCAAGGGCGAGGTCTACATGCGTCAGGAGGGCAACGGCCTCCTGCTCGGGACCTACGAGTCGAACGGTGTTCCGTGGTCGGAGCGCTCCACCTCGTGGGATTTCGGATCCGAGCTCCTCGAGCCCGATCTCGACCGGATCGCCCACAACCTCGAAGTCGCGTTCAGCCACTTCCCGATCTTCCAGGAGGTGGGCATCAAGCAGTTCATCAACGGCCCGTTCACCTTCACCCCCGATGGCAACCCGCTCGTCGGCCCGGTTCGCGGCCAACGTGGCCACTGGCTCGCGTGCGGCGTGATGGCCGGACTCAGCCAGGGCGGCGGCGTCGGTCTCTCGCTCGCCAACTGGATCGCCGACGGTGACCCCGGCTTCGACATCTGGGGCATGGACGTGGCCCGCTTCGGCGACTTCGCCACGCCCGCCTACACCCGGGCGAAGGTCATCGAGAACTACGGCCGACGCTTCCGGATCGCCTACCCGAACGAAGAGCTGCCCGAAGGCCGACCACTCGCCACCTCCCCCATCCACTCACGCCTCGACGGGCACAACGCTGTGTGGGGTGCGAGCTTCGGCCTCGAGTCGGCGTTGTGGTTCCAGCGTCCGGGTGAGCCGGCCGAGGAAGAGATCACGTTCAAGCGGTCGAACTCCTTCGACGTGGTCGCCGAGGAGGTGGCTGCCGTCCGCAACTCGGTCGGCCTGACCGAGACCACTGGCTTCGCCAAGTACGAAGTGACCGGCAGCGGCGCGAGGAAGTGGCTCGATCAGCTTCTGCCCAACACGATCCCGGGTCCGGGCCGGCTCACGCTGTCGCCCATGCTCAACGAGCAGGGCAAGCTCATCGGCGACTTCACCGTCGGATGTCTCAAGGGCACCGGCACGGCGGTCACCGGCACCGCTCACAACACCACCGGCGGCTCGAGCGATGCGGAGCGGTTCGTCATCTTCGGCTCGGGCGCGGCCGAGCGCTACCACGAACGCTGGTTCACCGAGCACCTGCCCACCGACGGCTCGGTCGATTGCCGCACGCTCGGTCATCAACTGTGCGGGCTGTCGATCGCCGGCCCGAACGCCCGCGAGGTGTTGTCAGCGGTCTGCAATCTCGATCTGTCGACCGACGAGTTCGGCTTCCTCGACTTCACCGAGACGTGGATCGGCATGGTCCCGGCGATGGTCGGTCGCATCACCTTTACCGGTGACCTCGGCTACGAGATCTGGATGCCCGCCCAGTATCAGGCTGCGGTATTCGACGAACTGATGGCTGCCGGCGCCGGTCACGGCATTCGCCTGTTCGGTTCTCAGGCGCTCAACTCGCTACGGCTCGACAAGGCGTTCGGGGCGTGGGCGACGGAGTACCGGCCGATCTACGACCCGTACGAAGCGGGCTTCGGCTGGACGATCAAGCTCGACAAGGGCGACTTCATCGGTCGCGACGCGTGCGTTGCGGTGAAGGAGTCCGGACCGGAACGGCGTCTCGTGACGTTCACGGTGGAGACCGCAGAGGGCACCGAAGCCGCCGACGTCTTGGGTGACGAACCGGTGTGGCATGACGGCGAGGTGGTCGGCTGGGTCACCTCGGGCGGCTACGCCCACCACAGCGCCGCCTCGGTCGCGCTCGGCTACGTGCCCAGCTCCGTTGCGACAGCGACCGCCGGGTTCGAGATCGAGATCCTCGGCGTTCGCCGCCCGGCGCAACGCCACGATCACCCCCTCTTTGACCGGAACGGCGAGCGGATGCGAGCGTGACCGAAAGGACCGCCGGCGAGCGGATGCGAGCGGATGCGAGCGTGACCAAGAAGACCGCCGGCGAGCGAATCCGAGCCAGATAACTGACGGGTTCCTGCCATGATGTGGCAACGGTGTGAACAGGTGATGTGACCTGCAGCACAACTGGGCCGTCTTCCTTATACTCCGTCGCCAGTGAGAGCGAGACTGAGAATTCTGGTCGTCCTCGCTCTGGGGATCGTGTGTGGGTTGGCTTCGGTCATCGCCATGCCATCGATCGCCGGGGCCCAGGACGACGGCGGTGCCTTCATGGGCACGTTGACCGTCGAGAACGCCGAGGGCGAGAAGGTGGGTGTCGAAGGCATCCGCTTCACCGCCCTCAACGAGGCGGGCGAACAGGTCGGCGAAGCCACGACGGGAGCCGACGGCACGTTCCGCATGGAAGTGCCCGCTGGGTCCTACACGGTTGCAATCGACGTCGAGTCCCTCCCCGAGGGAGTCACCCTTCGCAACGCCGACCGGCCTGAACTCGGCCCGCTCGACGTGAGCGCAGGCCAAGACCGCAACGTGCTGTTCCCCCTCGACGGCAGCGATGCCCCGGTGGACGACGACGAGGGCAGCAGTGGTCGAATCACCGGTCTGATCGTCGACGGTCTGATCTTCGGCTTGATCATCGCCATGTGCTCGATCGGCCTGTCGCTGATCTACGGCACGACGGGGCTCACCAACTTCGCTCACGGCGAGCTGGTCACCTTCGGCGCTGTCGTCACACTCGGCTTCAACCAGGCTGGCCTCAACGTGATCTTCGCCGCCCTGCTCGGCGTGATCCTGTCCGCCTTCATCGGCGGGGCCAACGAGGCCGCACTGTGGCGTCCGCTGCGTCGACGGGGCACCGGCCTCATCGCCATGCTGGTCATCTCCATCGGCTTGTCGATCCTGGGCCGCTACCTCTTCCTGTACTTCATCGGTGGCCGGCGCGAGACCTACAACCAGTTCGCCCTCCAGCTCGACGGCTACGACTTCCTCGGTGTCACGATCGTTCCGCGTCAGCTCTGGATCATCGCCATCTCGGTGATCACCCTCGTGCTGGTGGCCCTCGGCGTGCAGCGCACGAAGACGGGCAAGGCCATGCGAGCCGTCGCCGACAACCGCGACCTCGCTGAATCGTCCGGCATCAACGTCGAGCGGGTCATCATGACCATCTGGGTCATCGGTGGCGGCCTCGCCGGGCTCGGCGGCGTGCTCTTCGGCCTCAACCAGGGCGTCAGCTGGAACATGGGCTTCGAGCTCCTGCTCCTCATGTTCGCTGCGGTCACCCTCGGCGGCATCGGCACGGCCTACGGCCCGCTGCTCGGCTCGCTGATCGTCGGCTTGTTCATCAATCTCTCAACCCTGTTCATCTCGAGTGAGATCAAGAACATCGGCGCCTTCATGATCCTCGGTGTGATCCTGCTCGTTCGGCCTCAAGGGCTTCTCGGTCGAAAGGAGCGGATCGGCTGATGGATTGGGCATCGATCATCTCCGAAACCTTCAACAAGTTCTTCGGCATCCAGGCCGCGTACTTCGCTCTGGCCGCCATTGGACTCAACATCCACTTCGGCTACACGGGCCTGCTGAACTTCGGTCACGCCGGCTTCATGACCGTCGGCGCCTACGGCATGGCGATCCCCCTCACGCGGGGCCAACCGCTGTGGCTCGCCGTCATCATCGGTCTGCTTGCCGCGACGGCGTTCGCCCTACTGCTCGGTGCGCCAACGCTGAGGTTGCGAGCCGACTATCTGGCGATCGTCACCATCGCAGCGGCGGAAATCGCCCGAATACTCTTCAGAGCCACCGAGATCGGCCCCTTCCAGAGCCGTGAATGGACGGGCGGCTCGACGGGCATCAACGGCTTCGCTCAATCGTTCAAAGACCTGAATCCCTATTCGGGCAGGGTCGACTTGGGCATCGTGTCGTTCTCTCAGGACGACGCCTGGACGGTCACCGTCGCCTGGGTCCTCGTGTTGTTGTCGGTGTTGTTCGTCCATCTGGCGATCAAGTCGCCATGGGGCCGCGTGCTCAAGGCCATCCGAGAAGACGAAGACGCCGCTCGAGCGCTCGGCAAGAACGCCTACAGCGTCAAGATGCAGTCGCTCGTGCTCGGCGGCCTCTTCGGCGCCCTCGGCGGCATGGTCTTCGTGATGGGTCAGGCATCGGTGCAGCCGAGCCCGCAGGACCTCGGACCGCCAAAGACCTTCTTCATCTGGGCTGCCCTCATCCTTGGTGGCACCGGCAAGCTCTGGGGC
>CALLIQ010000731.1 GCA_938008925.1 uncultured Acidimicrobiales bacterium | reverse complement strand
GGGGTGGTCGTCGAACTTGAACGTCTTCCAGATGAGCTGATCGAAGTGGCGGGCGATGTAGTCGGTGACGAAGAACGTGCCGAGCTCAGACTCGTGAAGCGCAGCGAAGTCGGCGCCGGTGAAGAACTCGTAGCAGTGGTCGCCGGGGAGCCGCTCGATCGTCAGGCCGTCGGCGCGTCGGGCGTCGAGCAGCCGATCGAGGCCGCCGCCGGTGCCGCAGTCGGCGTAGCCGATGAGCACGCGGTCGTGAGCAGGCGTGAGCGAGTCGTCGATGGCCTTCTCGATCGCATTCCCGATTCGCTCGGGTCGGTTGTGGAGCGGGGCGGGGAGGTAGTGCACGTCGAGATGGTCGAGGTCGTGCGATGCGACCACCGCACGCAGTTCCCGCACCAGCGCGCCGCACGCGACGACGAGCGTCCGGCCGGCGGTGTTGGTTTCGTCGCTCACGGGAAGCTCGGCCATCGGCGTGTCGATCACGGTCGGGTGGGTCGGTGCGAGACGGTTCGGGGCGGTCGAGTGGGCCCGGAAGAACTCAGCCGGCCTTGGCGGCGGCTCGGCGCTCGCCCACCAGGGTCTTTGCCATCTCTGCAGCGACGGCAGCGTCTCGGCAGTAGCCGTCGGCCCCGATTGCATCGCCGAACTCCTGGTTGAGCGGAGCACCGCCGACGAGGATGATCTGGTCGTCGCGACGTCCTCGCTCGGTGAGCGTGTCGATGACCACCTTCATGTAGGGCATCGTCGTGGTGAGGAGGGCCGACATGCCGAGGATGTCGGGCTTGTGCTCGTCGAGTGCGGCGATGAACTCGTCGGCGTCGGTGTTGATCCCGATGTCGAAGACCTCGAAGCCGGCGCCTTCCAACATCATGGCGACGAGGTTCTTGCCGATGTCGTGGATGTCGCCTTTGACGGTGCCGATCACCACGGTGCCGATCGGCTCGGCGCCGGTCTCGGCGAGGAGCGGGCGGAGGATCTCCATGCCGGCCTTCATCGAGTTGGCGGCGAGCAGGACTTCGGGGACGAACAAGATGCCATCGCGGAAGTCGATGCCGACGATGCGCATGCCTTCGACGAGCGCGTCATTGAGCGTCTTCTCGGCGCTCCATCCGCGTGACAACAAGATGCGGGTGCCTTCGTCGATCTCTTCGGCGAGACCGTCGTACAAATCGTCGTGCATCTGGGCGACGAGATCGTCGTCGCTCAGTGCATTGAGATCGATGTCGTCGTCGCCCGTGTTCTCATCCGTCACGTCATCAGTGCTTTCTCGTGCAGTGGCGGAAGTCACGATATCCCAAGGAGTTCCTTGACTTCCATGATGCGAGAAGGCACCGTATCATGGAAGTTCGAGCCGGAACAGTGCTCTATCACTGTGCGGAAGCCCGAGCTGCGATGGACCGACGTGAGAAGGAGCTGGTGGGCGAATGGCCAGTGTGCAGAGTGTTGGGCGGGCCTTCGCCCTCCTCGAAGCGGTGGGTGACGAACCCTCCAGCCTCACCGAACTGGCGCGGCGCGTGGCGCTCCCGATCAGCACTGCGTCCCGGTTGCTGTCGACGTTGGAGAACCTCGGTGCGATCGAGCGTCTCGACGACGTCGGTCTCTATCGAATCGGTCCGTCGATCCTCAAGATGGCGTCGAGCATCGACTCGTCGACCAGCCTCGCCGCCCTCGCACACCCTGAACTCGAAGCACTGGGCCACAAGACCGGTGAGGCGGCTGGCCTCGGCGTGGCCGCCGGCTACACCGTCCAGTACATCACCCAGATCGATGCGAACCAGTCGGTCCAGGTCCGTGACTGGGTCGGCGTCCGGATCCCGATGCACCTCACCTCGGGCGGCCTCGTGTTGCTGGCTCACTGGCCGACCGATGCAGTCGAGAGCTTCCTCGAACGAGGTCTGCATGCCCAGACGACTCGATCGGTCACCGACCCGGACAGGATCCGCGAGCGCTTGGCGCAGATTCTCGAAGTCGGCGTGGCCTGGACGATCGAAGAGTTCGAGGTCGGCATCTCGTCGTGTTCGGTCCCCGTCTTCAACGGGCAGGGCGAGGTGACCGCATCGCTCAGCGTGCACGGTCCGTCGTTCCGCTATCCGAAGGGCGATCGCGAGCGGTTCGAGGGAGCGGCGAAAGCGGCGGCCCGACGCATCACCGAATTGCTCGGCCCGCAAGCCTGAACGGTCTCGCAAAACGAGAGACTGTCCGGATGACGTTCTCGATCGCGCCCCATGCCGGGGCGGTCACCCAGATGGTGGAAGACGCCAGCCGCGCCGCGCTCGACTGGTTTCGGCGTCCGGCCGGCTCGGTGGTGGTCGACAACAAGCTCGCCACCGGGTTCGACCCGGTGACCGAGGCCGACCGTTTCGTCGAACGTCAACTGCGAGCCGCCCTGCTCGACCGCTTCCCGGGTCACGCGGTGCTCGGCGAGGAAGACGGCGAGTCGGGGTCGGGACGCCATCGCTGGGTCATCGACCCGATCGACGGCACCCGAGCCTTCATCAGCGGCCAACCGATGTGGGGCACGTTGCTCGGTCTGCAGATCGACGACGCTCCCGTCGCCGGATGGATGCACCTGCCGGTCTTGCACGAGACCTACGTCGCCGTCGAGGCCACCGCCACGCTCGCGACACCCTCGGGCGAGCGGCAGCTGGCGACGTCGGATGTCGACGATCTCGGCGAGGCGATCCTGCTCTGCACCCACCCGACGATGTTCGTGACCGATGACTAGGTTGGCGCCTTCGGGCGTGTCGAGTCGGCCAGCCGCCTCGTTCGCTACAGCGGCGACTGCATGAACTACGCGCTCGTCGCTTCCGGTGACGCCGATCTCGTCGTCGAAAACCAGATGCAGCCTTACGACGTCATCCCGCTGATCCCGATCGTCGAAGCGGCGGGCGGTGTCATCTCGAACCGCGACGGCGATCCGCCGCTCGACGGCGGATGGGTGATCGCAGCGGCGACTCCTGCGCTGCACGCGCAGGCGCTCGCCGCCCTCAACAGTTGAGGACGGCGAGCGTCTGAGCGAGCGCTTGTTGGGGCCCGGCGTACGGGGGAGCTACTGGCCGCGAGACTCCGGGTCGACGCCGGCGATCGTCAGCATGTCGGTCATGCGGAAGTCGCCGTCCGCTGCGCTCGACGGCAGGGTCGGACGCCATCCTGCGTTGTTGAGAATCGACGTCGGGTCCATTTCCAACAGACCGATGAAGACCTCGGCGACGATGCGGCCGCCGACCGGTCCGAGGTGCTCGCCGTCAGCCGCGAGGTCAGCTTCGCGCAGAACGTAGAGCCACAGCGGGGTCGCTCCCTCGAGACGAGGGGCGACGTCGACGATGTCGCTCAGGTCGCCAGCGGTGAGCCGGGGGACACCCATCGCGTCGGCGATCTGCTCGCCCGATGCGATCTCCCACGTGATGTGGCGAAGCAGGTTGCGAGTGGCCAGCGAGGTCGGCCCGATGGGCTCGCCGCGCGAGGTGTCGATCGTGCCCATCGGTAGCTGGAACAGCGGCGTCGAGATGTGGGTGTCGATCCGCTTGTTCGGCTTCACCTCGCCGTCTTCGAAGTCGAAGAACGTCTGCCAGCCGATGAATCGGCGGGGCGCCCGATGCCCGCCGCTCATGTCCTCCGGGTCATCGACGCCGAACTGTGATGGGTCGAAGACCATGCCGAAGAACGGCTCGCCGTCATCGCCAGCCAGGTTGGCCCGGTACGACGGGCGGATCAGCGAGTGGCCGAATCGGTAGGCAGAGGTCTGGAACTCGACGGGGATCCGAGGGGTGTTCGGCGTGTAGTGCTGGCGCCCATTGGCGAGGATGTCGTCGACCATCGCCTGGCCGACGAACTCCGGCAGGAACTGATGGAGCAGCAGCCACTGGTAGTGCCAGACGACGGTCTGGCGGGCTTCCTCGAAGGCGGCCTCGCCGCTCGCGCCGGATGCTCGCATGCGCTCGAGAACGGCGTTGTGGAACTTCAGGAACGCCACCTGGATGCCGGCCAGGATGAGGTTCTCGTCGTTGCGGGGGTCGGCGATGATGGCCTGGCCTTCGGCGTTGCGTGGCAGATCTTCGAACAGGCCACCGGACTCGACCCGGAACATGAACGGGTCGTCGCTCTCGTAGAGATCGGGACTGTCGCCCGGGCCACCGCCGTAGACGCTGTCGAGATCGAGCTGAGCCGAGCGGAGGTTGGTGCTGCGGCGAAGCGACGTGGGGCGGCCGAGTGTCGACCCGCTGTCTCGGGTGACGTCGTGATCGAGGAACTGGCCGATGAACGTGCTGCCCGCGGTCTGCGCGGTGTTGTTCTGGTTGTTCGCACTCAGCTCGAGCTCGGTGATGAGCCGGATCGGGCCCTCCTCGAGCGGGTCGTTTGCGTCGAGGATGCCGCCCGGTGCGCCGAGGGTGGCGAGCATCACGGTGAGCTCGTCATCGACCTCTTGGAACGCCGGGACGTCGTCGAACATCCGGCTGAAGCGGTCTGGCCCGTCGGCGCCGCGCCCACCGCGCCCGCCCCGATCACCGTTACCTCGCCGGTTTCGCCCGCCGTCGCGATCGCGGCCGCCGTCTCCGTCACCGCGTCGCTGTGCAGCGGCGACACCGGGGACACCGAGCGCGACGCTGCCGGCGGCGAGCCCGCCGAGGAGTTTGCGTCTGCTGAGCGAACTCTTCTGGCGCTCGCTCGAGGGCTTGGCGGCCGAGAGCGGGGCTGGCGAACCATTGCTGGACGGGTCGGATGGTGCGGGGTTCGGGTTGTTGGGCTTGTTCATGTTGCAGGGACTCCTTCTGGGGTACCTGCACTCCAGCCCTCAGACGACAACGGGCTGGCAACACTCTGACAAGACTCTGTAAATCCGCCTCAAGCGGGGTAAATCCGCCTCA
>CALLIQ010000730.1 GCA_938008925.1 uncultured Acidimicrobiales bacterium | reverse complement strand
TACTTCGGGTGTTCGCCGGTGGGGATGCCGCGGCCGTCGTCTCGGACCTCGGCGGAACCATCGGGATGGATGACGACCTCGATGGCCGAGCAGAAACCGGCCATGCTCGGCCTTGTCGACCGCACCCGGCTGCTCGGCGAGCGTGGTGGCGGCCACCTTGTGCTTGCCGACCGAGCGGACGAAGGCGGCGGCCGCTTTGCGGAGCGATCCTGCGGTGACGCCCTCGCGGGCACCGATTCCAATGAGGACCTGCATGGGCCCATCGGCCCCTCCCGCGAGCACGAGGGTCTGGCCGACCTTGCCCTCGAAGCCCTGGAGCTCTGCAGCCCGCTTCAACTCTGGGCTCAAGGCGTCGAGCTCGTCGCTCGCGACCGGCACGTCGTGGACGGTCGCGCTCTTCGGCAGGCTGGCGGAAAGGGTGAGGGATGGCATCCCGAGAGCATAGATTCGCCCAAGGCGCTCGCAGTGGGTCGCGTGCCATCCTGACGAGATGCGGGAAGATCTTTTGCGTGCCTCGGCGCGCACGGCGCGGCGAATCGCCCTCACATTCACCCTCTTCATGTCCCTCGTCGTCGGCATCACCGCCAACGCCGAGCCAGCGGCAGCGGAGATCAATTCGGTGAACCAGACCAGCTGGGGCATCGCGACGCTCGGCGACGCATTCGGCACCGCCGATTCCACCAGCCTCGGCTGGGCCATCGAGGTCGCAGGAAACACGACCTTCGTCGGTGGCAACTTCCTCAACGTCACGAACGGCTCGACGTCGGCCAACCAGTCCTACCTCGCTGCGTTCGACGCCGACACCGGCGCATGGCAGTCGTGGTTCCGCCCGAACCTCAACAGTGCCGTCTATTCGATCCTCGACGCGCCCGACGGCGGCGTCTTCGTCGGCGGCGAGTTCACCACCTGGAACGGAACGAACACCGGCCCGCTCGTCAAGATCGACCCAGCGACCGGCGAGCTCTGGCCGGGCTGGTCGACGCAGGTCAGCGGCACGCAGGCCACCGTTCGTGATCTCAAGATCGAAGCGGACGGCTTCTTGTACGTCGTCGGCGACTTCAGCCGGGCCTCGGTGAACGGCAGCCAATTCACGACCTCGGGTGCCATGCGGGTCAACCCGTCGAGCGGCGCCATCGACAGCTCGTGGCGGCCGCGCCTCGGCGGCGGCGATGCGTGGGGCGTGTCCCGAAGCCGGACGCAGAACGTCACCTACATCACCGGCCAGTTCACCACCGTCAACGGTGGCTCCGCTCGCGGTTTCGTTGGCGTGAACGACTCAGGCTCGACCACCGTGACCCACACCGTCCTCCCCGACAACGGCTGTGCGGCGAATCCGAACAGCTGTCATTGGCAGTTCGACGTCGAAGCCACCGAGTTCGGTACCGTCTGGGTCGGTGGCGTGGAGCACGCCCTCCGGGTGCTCGACGAGAATGACGGCTACTCCCTCGTCCGCCAGCACTACACGGCGTGTGATCCCTCCCGCAACGACAACTGCTCCCCCGGTGCCTGGTTCGGCGGCGACTTCCAGGAGATCGAACGGGTCGGCGACCGGATCTACGCATCGTGCCACTGCTGGTACGACCACTACTCCGACACCCAGACCATCACGCACACCGTGCCGACCGGGTCGCACTCCGAGATCGACAGCCTCGCCGCCTACCGGGTCTCGAACTCCACCCGCATCACGTCGTTCCGCCCCTACATGGCGGGCGCTGCTGGCGGCTGGGGCATCGCCGCCAACCCCAGCGACGGCTGCATGTGGATGACCGGCGGAATCCAGAGCGTCGGCGAACCCGGGTCTCAGCGATCGGCACGCAACCTCGTTCGCCTCTGCGACTCCGGCGGCGCCGGCCCCGTGAACCAGCCGGACCTCGGCGCACCTGCGCCTGCAACCTGCACCGCAGCGATCTCGGGCAACTCGATCGATCTCGATTGGTCGGGTGGGAGCTTCCACACCAAGACCATCATCGAGCGCCAGATCGAGAGCGGCGGCAACTGGTTCTGGCGTGCTGCGCCGGCGACCGGTGTGACGTCGTTCAATGAAGGCGTTCCCAACAGTTCGACCCGATATCGGATCTCGTTCCGCTACTCGGCTGGCCAGACCAGCAGCCCGATCCTGTGCACGTCCGGCGGGCCGGTGAACGCTCCGGCGAGCTGTACGGCGGTGGCGACCTCCACCCGCAACGTGACGATCTCCTGGACCGGCAACGCAAACGCCTCGTCCTACATCGTCTCGGGCTCCATCGATGGCGCCGCTCGAGCCCAGATCGGAACGACGGTCGAAACCACCGCCTCGGCGACGATGTCGGCCGGGAGTCGATCGACCTTCGACGTGATCGCAGTCGGCGGTGACGGCACACGATCGTCGGCCACCTCGTGCGGTGTGGTCCGAACCGCCCGCGGCTCCGCCTCCGGCAACTAGCGCAGATTCGGCTCGACTGCTCAGCCTCGACCGCTCAGCTCCGACCGCTCAGCCTCGGCTGGACGGCAGCCGCTGCTCGAGTTC
>CALLIQ010000729.1 GCA_938008925.1 uncultured Acidimicrobiales bacterium | reverse complement strand
CTACCTGGCCAAGCCGTTCAGCTTCGTCGTGTTGATCGCACGGCTGCGGGCCTTGGCTCGACGCGGCGGTTCCCGCCCATCGACGATGACGGTTGGCCCCTTGTCGCTCGATCCGGCATCGCGTCGGTGCGAACGGAGCGGGCAGGCCATCGATCTCACGCCCCGTGAACATTCGTTGCTCGAGGTGTTGATGCGCAGCGCCGGCGACGTCGTGTCGAAGCAAGATCTCGTCCATCACGTTTGGGGGCTCGACTACGAGGGCGACCACAACGTCGTCGAGGTCTACGTCGGCTATCTCCGCAAGAAGATCGATCACGCACACGAGGTGAAGCTGGTGCAGACGGTTCGCGGCGTCGGCTACCGCCTCATCGACGAACCGGTGAGTTCATGAAGACGTCCATTCGTCTGCGGATCACGGCGCTCGTCGCCGGTTCGTTCGCGATCGTGTTGGTGGCGAGCTCTTTGCTGTTCCTCAACTGGTTCGAGCAGCGGTTGGTCGACGAGGTGCGGGCCGACGACCAGGAGGAGCTCGACCGTCAGATGGACGTGATCGACCTGCTCGCGGCAGTCGCCGAGGACGATCCGGAGTTCCTGGTCCCGGAGGAGATTCTCGAACCGACCGGCAACGACGACTTCCCCGTCGCTCTGGTGCCCGACGACGGCACCTTCATCACGATCACGAACCAGGATGGCGTGCTCGTAGCTGACACGGCGACGAGCCTGCGCATCCTGACGACGCCGAGTCCGTCAGAAGAACTGCAGCCGATCGACGGGATCTCGCTCACGCCGACGGAACTGGCGACCGCCATCGATCGGGTCCCGCGGTTGCTCGATCGGGCGGAACAGGAAGTGTCGCCGGCGACGCTCGAGGAGTTCGAGCTGAGCGTGCGGCTCCTCACGGAGCTGTTCAGCGACACGACCGTCGCGGAGGAGGGGCTCGAAGAGGCCGCGCTCAGCGTCGAGCTCGGACGGGCGATGACCGACGTGTTCTTTGGAACCGACAATCGATCCTCAGCGGACGGTGGTCGCACGATCGAGACGACTCGTGAGGCGACGATCATCGGATTGCCGGTCTTCGTGACCGCTACCAGCCAGGTCACGAGCATCGATGCCGCACTCGACGGCGTGGTGAAGATGCTGTGGTTCGGAATTCCCTCGCTCGTCCTACTCGTCGCAGGACTGACCTACCTGGCGACCGACCGCGCCTTGCGTCCGGTTCACTCGCTCACCGCGCAGGTCGACGCGATCAACTCTGCGCGAAGTGGCGAGCGCGTCCCGGAACCGGAGACGGGCGACGAGATCAACAGCCTTGCGGTCACCATGAACGGGATGCTCGATCGCATCGAGGCCAGTGCAGACAGCCAACGCCGCTTCGTCTCCGACGTCTCGCACGAATTGCGAACCCCGGCGGCGGTGATCCGAGCCGAGATCGAGGCCGGCCTCGAGGTGCCCGACAACGACTGGCCAAAGACCGCGGAGTCGGTGCTGGTCGAACAGGCCAGGCTGAGCTCGCTCGTCGACGACCTCCTGTTGTTGGCCAGGATGGACGAAGGCGGGCCGATGGCGCGCACGGAGATCGACCTCGATGCCCTCGTGCAGCAAGAGGCAGCTCGAGGCTGGGCCCACACCGTGCTGACCGCTGGCATCGAGCCCGTCCGACTGCTCGGCGATGCACGTCAGCTCGGTCGGCTCGTGCAGAACCTGCTGGCCAACGCCGATCGGCACGCCGCCTCGTCGATCCACCTCAGCCTGCGCGCCATCGGGACGACGGCCCTGCTCCGAATCGACGATGACGGATCTGGGGTGCCTGCTGTGCAGAGAGACCGCATTTTCGAACGATTCGCACGCCTCGATGAGAGCCGCGAGCGCGACACGGGCGGTTCCGGGCTCGGCCTGGCCATCGTGCGTGAAGTCGCCCGAGCCCACGGTGGCGACGCGACGGTCACCAACAGCCCTCTCGGCGGTGCTCGCTTCGAGATTCGGTTGGCGATCGACTCGTAGCGGCGGCGATGGAGGCCGCTCACGGCAAGATGGCGGCATGAGTGGAATCGTCGTCTCGGACCTCGAATACGCCCCGCCGGGAGCCGACGCACTGTTCTTCGACATCAGCTTCGGCGTGTCGCCGGGCGACCACGCCGCCATCATCGGGGCCAACGGTGTCGGCAAGAGCACGATTCTGCGGATCTTGTCGGGAGAGATCGAGGCCGACGAGGGCGACTACACGATCGCTGGCTCTTTCCTGACCATGACCCAGGACGTTGGCATGTCCCGTCCCGACGACACGTTGCGGGAGATGCTGCTCGACGTCGCACCCGTCGAGCTCCGCCGAGCGGGTAAAGCGCTCATCGCCGCCGAGAAGGCGATGGCAGCTGGCGACGACGACGGCATGGCATACGCCGAAGCGCTCACCGAGTGGGGCGATCTCGGCGGATACGACCTCGAAGCCGACTGGGCATCGGCGGCGGAACGCAGTGTGAAGAGCAAGGTCGACGACGTCGCCACCCGCAAGGTCGGTGAACTGTCGGGCGGTGAACGCAAGCGACTCGTGCTCGATCTCCTCCTCAACGCCGGCGCCGACGTTCTCCTGCTCGACGAGCCGGACAACTACCTCGACATCCCGACCAGGGTGTGGCTCGAGGAACAAATCAAGGCGTGTCCGAGCACGATCCTCATGGTGAGCCACGACCGCTCACTCCTCGAACGGGTCTCGACGAAGATCGTGGTGCTCGAAGGGTCGGGATGCTGGGTCCACGGCGGGTCCTATGCGACCTTCGGGGAAGCTCGCGACAAGCGCCAAGCGCAGCTCGGCGATGCGCTGAAACGGTGGAACGACGAAGAACGCCGGCTGCACAAGCACATGAAGATCATGAAGACCCGTGCGGCACAGAACTTCAAGAACGCTACGAAGGCGAACGCAGCCGAGACCCGTTGGGAGAAGTTCGTCAAGGCCGGGCCTCCCCCGCCTCCGGTCAGGGATCAGAACATCCACGTCAACCTCCGCGGCGCCGATTCCGCCCGTCGAGTCCTCGACCTGCGAGCCGTCGGCATGGACGATCTCTTCTTCTCGTTCAGCGACGAGATCCACTTCGGCGAACGCGTCGGCCTGATCGGACCGAACGGAACCGGCAAGAGCCATCTGCTCAGGGCGCTCGCCGGCGATCTCGAACCCTCGGAGGGGACCATCGTGCTCGGACCGCGAACGTCGGTCGGCACGTTCACCCAGATCAACGATCGCCCCGACTTCCTCGGTCGCGAGGCAATCGAGATCACAAGAGAACGCGTCGCCGATGACGAGAAGGCGATGAAGTCGCTGGCCCGATACGGCCTCGGCGGTCACGCTCGACAGGAGTTCGAGACGCTCTCTGGTGGTCAAAAGGCCAGGCTCGAGATCCTCTGCCTCGAGCTCGAGGGCCACAACGTGCTGCTGCTCGACGAGCCGACCGACAACCTCGACATCGAGTCATCCGAAGCCCTCGAGCAGGCGCTCGACGGCTTCCAGGGCACCGTGCTGGCGGTCAGCCACGATCGAACGTTCCTCGAACGGCTCGATCGGTTCCTCCTGATCACCGACGACGGCGAGGTGTTCTCACTCCCCGACTTCGAGACCGCCCTCGCGGGGCTGTCGGCCCCCGAGACCGTCGGCTCGATCAAGCTGGCGAAACCCCTCACGGGTTGACCGGTCAGTTGATCGACTGCTGATCAGTACCCGTCGAACGGGTTGTCCCCGGCCGGGACGGTCACCGTCAGGCTCGACTGGCCGAAGAGCATCGCCGGGGCCTGGCGAAACGCTTCGAGGCCATAGGTGATGGTCTGGCCGGGCTCGAACGGCCCGCGATCGACGATCCAAACGAACGGGTACTCGTCGACCCCCGGCACGAAGGGGGTCGCGATCGGGTCGCCGTCACGTCGAATCGAGTACTGCACGTCCTCGTCGCCGAAGACGGAGGCCGTTGCCGGCCCGATGCGGAGCAGAACCAGGTTCGACGACACGAAGGTCGCCTGGATGGGCGGCCCGTTCAAGGCGTCGTAGGGGACGGTGACGACGACACTCTCCGACAGCGGTCCCGTCCGGTCACCGATGCGCTCACGCAGTTGGTAGGTGTAGGTCTGGCCCGGAACCACCGTCGTGTCCGACACAGAGCTTCCGCCCGTCGCGACCACGACACCGTCACGAAGCATCTCGTACTCGTCGACCTGCGGCCGTTCGAACGGCGCCAGTGTCACGACGCGGGGGCTGACGAAGTCGTCGTTCCCCAGACGAGGGACCATGAGCGGGAGCGAAGCGGTGATCACGGTGATCGACGCGCCCTCGCCGAGGATGCTGCCGGTCGCGCCGACGACGTTGGATTCGATCGGCAGGACCTCCAGGACGTAGGTCGTCTCGTCGTCGAGGTTCACGAACGTGCGCCACGTCGAGCCCTGGCCGTTGTTGTTCGACTCCTCGAGGAACACGAGGCCTTCGTCGTCGAGCCGCGAGAGGCGCAGCTTGTAGCCGATCGCGCCCTCCACCGGCTTCCAATTCAGCACGATCCGCTCGGCCGTCACCCGAGTGAAGCGCAGACCTTCGACCGCAGGGAGCGACCCGAGCCGACCTGTCTGTGCTGTCGATCGAGTCTGGGCTGTCGATCGAGTCTGGGCTGTCGATCTGGTCTCGGCTGTCGATCGGGTCTCGGTCGACGCATCGACCGGTCCCGCACTGACCACACCTGCAACCAACGCGCACGCGACAGCGCACGCTCCCGCCATCTTCCGCCTGTCCACCACATGACCTCCCGTCACCTCGAACGGTGCCAGCTCCGCGGCCGAAGGCGCAAGAGGAGATCTCGTACTCGGGTGAGGTTGCCCTGTCCGATCGCTCTGTCGGCTGCTCAACCGACGGTTCGCTTGAACTTCTCCATCAGCCAGGGGCCGGCCATGACCGGCTCGTAGCGGGCCGCGTTCGAGGGGCTCTGGCAGGTGGGCAGACACTCGATGGATGCATTCCAGTTGGCCATGTGGAAGAAGGCCATCGAGTGGCGTTCGCCCGAGTCGACCGGGGTCACCCGGTGCACGGTCGATCGCCAGCGATCGTTCGTCCATCGTTGGATCGAGTCGCCGAGGTTGACGACGAAGGTGCCGGGTTCGTCGACGACGGGCCGCCATTGGCCAGAGGCATCACGTACCTCGAGCCCGGGGACGCCGTCGGTCCGCAAGATCGTGAGGGTCCCGTAGTCGCTGTGTGCACCGGCCCGCAGCGCATTCGGATCCGGCTCGCTGGTGAGGGGCGGGTATCGCAGGGCACGCAGCGCCGCGGTGTGCTGGTCGATCAGCGAATCGAAGTGATCGCCCGGCATGTCGAGAGCGATCGCCATGATGGACAGCAGCCGCGCCGACACGACGGACAGCGCGGCGAAGTAGGCCGAGAAACTCTGTCGCAGGCTGGCTGGGGCGGCCGGCCACATCGACGGCGAGCGAAGCCACCCCTCCGATGGATCGGTCCAGGACGGGATCGCTCCCAGGCAATCGGGGCCGACGGACAGCGTCTCCTTCAGATCGGGTCGCTCCACCGACTCGTCGAGGTCGCCGTCGGAGGCAGCGAGACGCTCGTATTCGAACGGGGCGTATCCGTAGGGGTAGCCGGGCTCTGGGAAGGCCGCACCGAGCTTCTCGGCTTCGGGCAAGGCGAAGAAGGCGGCGGCGTCATCCCATGCTCGCTCTCTGGTCTGCACGTCGATGACATCGAACGGGATTCGGAAAAACCCCAGGTCACGGCATACGCGATCGATCGCGTCCGCCTGCGTCGACGGCTCGAGGCGCGGGTCGATCACCTCGAGCTCGGCGTTCGAACCGGATTCGCTCACGCCGGCTCCGCTCACCCCTGGCCGAGCCCGGCGAGCGTGCGCGTCAGCGCCCAGATGTCGTCCTCCAACTCGACCTCGTGAACGTCTGGCCGGCCGGCGCCGGGGAGCCGAGCGCCTGGCTGTGATTCCACCGCTTCACCGAGCGCATTGAGCCGCTCGTAGAAGCCGTCACCGGCGTACGCCTGCGGGTCGATCACGATGTAGAACTGGCCGAGGTCGTGCGGTGGACCCTCGGGCGCTTTGAGCGGGGGGACGTCGACGCTCAGGCGTCCACCGGTGAGCGCCCCAGCCATCAACTCGACCATGAGGCCGAAGCCGTATCCCTTGTAGTCGCCAGCCGACACGAGGCTGCCTTCGAGCGCTGCGTGCGGGTCGGTCGTCGGGTTCCCGTCGGCATCGACGGCCCAACCGAGCGGGATCGCCTCGTCCGCTGCGGCTGCCATGGTGATCTTTCCGAGCGCGACGGCGCTCGTGCTGAAGTCGAACTGAAACGCCACTCCCCCATCGCCGTCCGGGACGGCCATGGCGATCGGATTGGTGCCGAGCAGCCGCTCGGAGCCGCCCGGCGGCGCAACTCGTGCGGTGGCGTTCGTCGATCCGATGGCGAGCATCCCGGCCCGAGCGAATTGCTCGGTGAAGTAGCCGACCGCGGTGCAGGTGTGGGCGTGTTCGATCGAATAGCCGCAGATTCCCGTCGTACGAGCGGCCTCCAACGCAGCGTCGAAGCCAGCGGCGAAGGCGGACTGGGCGAACCCGAACCCGGCGTCGACCCGCACCGCTCCTGGACGGTCGACCGAAACGACCGGTTCGACGGTCCCGTTGAGCCGACCGGTGTCGAGCTGTCTGCAATAGCTCTCGAGGTAGTAAAGGCCACAGATCTTGTTGCCGTTCGCTTCAGCGGTTCGCACGGCGCGGGCGACGTCTTCGGCGACGGTTGGCCTCGCTCCGTGGCGAGTCAACGCACTGAGCGTCGCCGATTCGATGTCGTCCAGAGAGATCACGGGCATGGCGGCCAACCATAGGTGGTGCGTTCGAGCGAGACCGCGTGGGCCGAATGGCCTGACCCCGATTGGGGATCTCACTTTCTAACGTGCACCACCGACGAGGTCACGTGGACGGCTTGTGTCCGGATTCTCCGGACCGCCAAAGAAGAGGGAAGGCACGGGACATGATGATGCGGACGCCCACGTATCAACGCGGCTGGCTCAAACGAGCACTTGCAGCCGCGGTTGTTGGGACAGCGACGGTGGCAACACCGATCGCAGCGAGTGCAGAGGCCGGCGGATTCGCCGAACCAGACAGCGCCAGTACGACGGAGGATGCTTCGCTCCCCGTCGTCATCGACGTTTTGGGGAACGACAGCCCCGGAGCGGTGATCACCGGGTTCAGCGAAGCTGGATTCGGCACGGTCAGCACATTGGTCACCAGTGGCGTGATCACGTCGCTCGGCTACGCGCCGGACGCCGACGCCTACGGCGAGGACACCTTCACCTACGACATCGTCGTCGACGGTGAAGTCGAGACCGAAACGGTCACCGTGACCGTCGCTCCGACGCCGGACAATCCGTTTGCAAACGACGACGCCGCGCCTGCAGAGGGCGTGACGCTCACCGAGGGTGATGCTCCGCTCGACGTGACCGCTCTGTTGCTCGAAAACGACGGTGATGTCGACGGTGATGAGATCTCGATCGTCGGCATCGACGCCACCGACACCGAGGGAACCGTCGCGTTCTCGGCCGGTGTCGTGACCTACGAACCGACGTCCGACTCGGCCACGACCGATTCCTTCACCTACACGATCGCCGACGATTCGGACGGCGAGCTCGAAGCGACCGGCACCGTCACGGTGACCATCGCCCCGCTCGACGATGCACCGGTCGCAGTGGCCGATTCTGCTTCAGCTGACGAGAGTGGCTCGGTTTCGGTCGACGTGACCGGGAATGACACCGACGTCGACGGCGGCCCGAAGGCCGTCGAGACCGTCGGAACGCCCGACCCGGCCATCGGCTCGGCCGAGCTCGATGCCGAGACCGGCGAGATCGTCTACACCGCTCCTGACGAGCTGGCCGCAGAGACCGACGTCGAGATCGACTACACGCTCAACGGTGGCAGCTCGGCGACCCTGACGGTCACCGTCTCGCCCGTCGATGACGACCCGGTCGCCGTCGACGATCCGGATGCTGGCGATGACGACATCGAAGTCGACGAGGGCGGTTCGGTCACGATCGACGTGCTCGCAAACGACACCGACGTCGATGGTGGAACGCTCGAGGTCACCGGCACCACCGATCCGGCCGTTGGTTCGATCAACGTCGAGGACGACGATCAGATCACCTACACCCACGTCGGCGACTCGCTCGCGGATGTCACCTTCACCTACACCGTCAACGGCGGCAGCGAAGCCACCGTCACGGTCAAGGTGAACAACTCCGACGACGACCTTCCCGTCGTCGACGATGTCGAGATGGAGATCGACGAGGACGCCGACCCGGTCGTCGTCCCCGTACTCAGCGACGGTCAGACCGATGCTGACGGCGAACTCCTCACCACGGCGCCGTACACCGAACCGAGCCTCGGCTCGCTCGAGCTCGTCGATGGCGAGCTCGTGTACACGCCTGACGCGGACGCCAACGGCACCGAGAGCTTCACCGTGACGGTGCACGATGCCGAGAACACCATCTACGTCGACGTCACGATCGAGATCGCGCCGATCAACGATGAGCCGGTCGCTTACGACGACTACTACACGAGCACCACCATGAGCTCGTACTACGACTCTGATAGCGGGTCGTACATCTACAACGTCATCGTCCTCGAGGATCAGCCGGTCGACCTTCCGTTGCTCGACAACGACTGGGACGTCGACGGTGACGACCTCAGCGTCGTGATCGAGAGCATCTCGATCGACCCCGATCAGGGTTCGGTCACCGCCACCGAGGACGGCGTCCGATTCACGCCGGCCGACGACTACTCGGGCTACGTGAGCTTCACCTACGTGATCACCGACGGGGAGCTCGATTCCGAGACCGCCATGGTCGAGATCTACGTGGTCCCCCTGAGCGATGCCCCGGTCGCCGTCGATGACGAGGCCGAGGTCGATGAAGACGACGTCGTCTACGTCGACGTGCTCGACAACGACTACGACATCGACTTTGCGAACGAGTTCGACGATGACGACGAGTTCGACGACCTGCGTCTCGTCCGATTCGGCCCCGACTCCGAACTGGAGATCATCGAGGTCAGCCAGCCCGACGGCGGCTACGCCGCCATCGCCGGTGATCAGATCCGTGTCGAGCCAGACCCCGACTTCGTCGGCACGCTCGAAATCGAATACCGCATTCGTTCCGAGTACGAGCCCTACTGG
>CALLIQ010000728.1 GCA_938008925.1 uncultured Acidimicrobiales bacterium | reverse complement strand
CGGTGGTCGCTCGCCGGATCACGGCACCGCCTTCCGCTGTGGATTCGGGGTTCGGCACGGCCCGATACTCGCAGGCGTCGGCGATCGCTGCCTCCTAGATTCGAGCCCGTGCCCTCGCCCGTGCCCGACCCTGCTTCCTCCGACCCTGCTCCCTTCGATGCTGTTCCCTTCGACCCAATCGACGCCGTGCTGGTGATGATCGACGTCCAGCACGCGATCGACGATCCCGCCTGGGGGCCGAGGAACAACCCGAACGCCGAGACCACCATGGCGTCGCTGCTCGCGGCGTGGCGCAACGCCGGCCTCATTGTGATTCACGTGCGCCACGATTCCGCTGAACCAACGTCGCCGTACCGGCCCGGCCAGCCGGGCAACGCCTTCAAGCCCGAGGTCGCCCCCGTTCCCGGCGAGGCGATCATCGCGAAGCGGACAAACAGTGCCTTCATCGGCACCGACCTCCACGAGCGATTGAACGGGGCAGGACCCGTCGTGTTCGCCGGCGTGATCACCAACAACTCGGTCGAGGCGACCGTTCGGATGGCGGGCAACCTCGGCATCGATGCCCATGTCGTCGCCGATGCCACCTGGACGGTCGACACCACCGATCGCACCGGCAGGGTGTGGCCGGCGGAAGACGTGCACCAGCTGTCGCTGGCCAACATGGATGGCGAGTACGCCACGGTGATCGAGGCCGAGACGCTCATCGAGGCCGTGCGGGGCAACGTCGGTTGAGTCGGGCTCGGCCGATCGAGCGTGCCAACTCGGACTGTCACACCCCATCTCTAGTGTCGTGGGTGTGGAGGCAAGGAGATGAGTTCGATCGAGTTTGCGGAGGCGGCACGACGTCTCGGGCAGGCGTCGCGGGCGCTCGGGCACGACGTGCCGACGTTCCGGAGCCCGCCTCGTAGCCCGGCGCTCCAGCGCTCGATTCGCTGGCGTTCCAATGGCGGTCGGCCTTCGATGCTCCCTGCGTCCGCCGCCACCGTCTCGGTTCGTCTGGCCAAACGGCCGTTTCCGGCCGTCGTCGCCGACATGATCGACGGGATCGTCGCGGCGAACCGGCTCGAGGGAGCGCAGGCCGGTCTCGTGCGCGATCGATTGTGGGAGGCGACGTCCGATCTTCTCGCCCCGTCGAGCGACTCGTTGGCCGATGTCCGGCCGATCTCTCGGGCGGCGTGATCAAAGCGGTTCATCCTGCTTGTCGGGGCGCTCGGAGTGCGAGAGAATCAGAAGCGATGCCGCGGTTGGTCCACCCTCAACACTCCAAACCGGAACCTTCCAAGGGCCGTCGAATCCCCTACGGCGTGCTGATCCGGATCCTCGTCTACGCCATCGCCTGCCTCGTGCTGGTGCTCGTGATCCTTCGGACGGTGCGGAATCTCTGAAGTCGTCGACGACGGCGCGCTGCTTCAACGTCATCGACCGATCCTTCGGCTCGGCGCAGGTGAGCGCTTTCGGCCGAGCTCGGTCGAGGACTACGTCCGCGCCTGCTCGCTCCACGGCCCGCGTGCCGACGGGCCTGGGGAGCTGCTGATCGACGTCGGGTCGGTGCGGCTCGGCGACCTCGATGGATCGCTCGCCGTCGGTTCCTACCTGCAGTTCGTCCAGCCGATGGAGCGCCGAACCAAGCTGCCCGATTCGCTGCGAGGTTTGCCCCGGGGCCTCTCCTCTGGTCACCGGCTGACCCGGGTCGGTCTGTTCGGTCGCCTCCTCGATGCGCTGATTCGGCTCGGCAACCTGTTTCGGCCGACCGTGCCGTGGCGAACGGGCAGGGCAGCAGCCGCCAAGGCCCACGAGGTCTTCGCCGATTCCGATCCGAGTTGCTACGGCCGCCGATTCGACGCCGCCGGCTGGATCGCCCTGCACTACGCGTTCTTCTACCCGATGAACGACTGGCGTTCGCGCTTCCGTGGTGTCAACGACCACGAGGCCGACTGGGAGACGGTCGTCGTCTACCTCGATGCCGAGACCGAACAACCGATGTGGCTGGCGTACGCGTCGCACGATCACGCTGGCGACGACCTTCGCCGTCACTGGGACGACCCGGAGGTCGAACGGGTGGGGGAGCGGCCGGTCGTCTACGTCGGCGCTGGCTCCCACGCCGCCTACTTCTCGCCCGGCGAGTACCTCACCACGGTCCACATCGCTGCGCTCGGACCATTTCTGGCTCTGCAGCGGTTCTTCCGGCGGTTGTTGGGTCTCGACACCTCCGTCGACGGATTCGACATTCCCTACGTCGATCAGGCGCCGGGCACGGGAGTCGAGATCGGGCCGGGCGGCACCGACCTCAGCGTCGTGCCCCTCGACGAGCGAGCTCAGCCGTGGGTTGGCGACTACCGGGGCCTGTGGGGTCTCGACGTCGACGACCCAGCCGGTGGCGAACGGGCGCCCGCCGGCCCGAAGTTCGAACGGAACGGCGATGTGCGTCGAGTCTGGGCCGACCCGGTCGGCTGGGCCGGCCTCACCAAGGTCTTGCCGCCGTCGCAGGTCGGGAACAACGACGCGCTGGTCGATGCCGAGCTCGTTCGGATCGACGGTGAGATCGACTACCTGATTCGGCGAGCTCGTCTGCTCGCGTTGAGCAGCGTCGACAATGCCTCTGCCCAGGAGGTACGAGACGTCGAGACGGGTGTGTCCGAGCTTCGTCTGCAACGGCGGCGCCTCGAGGCCGTGCGGCGGGGCGAGTCGCCGGTGGAAGACCTTCGTTCCCATCTCACCAGGCCGGCCGAACCCGCCTCCGAGAGCGCGTCGACCCGAGGTCGGCTGCTCAGTCTCTGGGCGATGATCAGCGCCCCGATCATCATCGCGATCGTCGGCATCGCCGTGCTGAGCCTCTCGGCATCGTTGTGGATGGGGCTCGCCCTGATCGGCGGCGTTGCCCTCGAAGCGTTGACGAAGCGGCGCTTCATCCGTTTCGTCGCCGTCTATGTCTTCGCCCTGGCGCTGCTCGCTGCCGTCATCGCCGGGATCTACTTGGCGAGAGGGGCGGTCGACGAAGTGATCGGCGGTGGCCTCATCGCTGCGGCTGGCGCAACGCTGATCGCCAACGTGGTCGAGCGCTTCCGAGACTGACCCGGAGCGCGGGTGAGGGTCAGCTGAAGACGATGGTCTTGTTGCCGGCCACGAGCACGCGGTGTTCGAGGTGGGCCTTCACCGCTCGGGCGAGCACGACCGTTTCGAGATCGCGGCCCTTCATCGTGAGCTGGGCGACATTGTCGCGGTGGCTGACCCGGAAGGTGTCCTGCTCGATGATCGGGCCTTCGTCGAGGTCGGCGGTGGCGTAGTGGGCCGTCGCGCCGATGAGCTTGACGCCGCGCTCGTGCGCCTGGCGGTAGGGGTTGGCGCCGATGAAGGCCGGCAGGAACGAGTGATGGATGTTGATGACCTGCAGCGGGCGGGCG
>CALLIQ010000727.1 GCA_938008925.1 uncultured Acidimicrobiales bacterium | reverse complement strand
GCGACACCGAACGCGAGGGCAAAAGGCATCACTGCGAAGGAAATCGACGCCGCTTGACGCATGATCGCGGGACGACGGTTGGTGGATTTCTCCATCACCGGGCACTGTAGGCACCGCCTCGACTGCCGATGAGTGGTTTGGAAGAGAGCAATTGAGTGGTCTGGAGGAGAGCAAACCAATGAGCGAATCCGGACAAGCCACGCGCTTCGCCCTCGCCGGACTGGTGGTCGCTGCCGCCGTCGGTATCGGCGCGTTCGTCGCCATTTCCCAGAACGACGGCGAGGCCGGCGAGACCGCAGCGATCGCGCCGGGCCAGTCGACCACGACGGTCGTCGACGACGAGAGCTCGACCGACTCCAGTGCTGAAGCCGGCGGTGAAGGCACAACCACGACCGACAGCAACGGCTCGGGTGAGACGACGACGACTACCGGCTCCGGAGAGACGACGACCACCGGTGACGGTGAGACAACCACGACCGCTGACCAGGGGAGTGACGCCGTCGTTGGCCCGGTGGATGTGCTGATCGGGTCGTCCGTCATCGGCGGGTGGTTCGATGGCGCGTGGCGGACCACGCCGGCGACGCCGCCGTCCTACGACGGCGTGGTGTTCACCCACTTCACCTCTCCTTTGACCGAGCGGTTCGCTGGAGCGAACACGCAACCGTTCTGCGAGTTCATTCCCGATGCGCCCGGGTGGCTGTTGGAGATGGATGCCCCGTTCGACGCGATCGGCGTGTCGAATCTGACGTGGGACCCGCGTTCGGACAACGCCCGCTCGACCGACATCTCACCGGATCGCGCGGCGTCGGTCACCGCCGTTCTCGCAAACGCCGGGCTCGATGTCGCGGCACCGGGCATCGACTCGGCGACGATCCTCGACATCGATGACGACGGCACCAACGAGGTGATCCTCGTGGCCAACAACGGTCAGCCCGAGTTCTACGGATCACGGATCGGCGACTACTCGACCATCGTCATGCGTTGGGTCAACGAGTCGGAGAACGTCGAAGAGGTCGTCCTCAGCCTGCATGCCACCACCGGCAACGAACCGAACGCCGAGCCGTCACCGGATGCACCCGCGGGTGTGATCGGCGTCGGCTCGACCTTCTACCAGGTCGCCGGGATCGCGGATCTCAACGGTGACGGCGACCTCGAAGTGGTCGTCGAGTACTTCGGTTGGGAGTTCTGGGGCTACCAGGTCATCGACGTCGATGGTCGCAACGCCTCGGTCGTCCTCGACATCAGCTGCGGCGTCTAGGCGCCAACGGGTTCCAGCCCGACGCCAGCTCTGTTCGAGCTACTCCAGGGTTGCGTAGCTGGTCGAGCGATCGTCGGTGGCGGTGCCGCGCACCTCGTCGACGCTTTCCCGCAACGCCTCGAGGTAGTCGCCGATGACGCCCGTGTTCGAGTTCGAGACCGTCGAGTGCAGGTTGTCGGGCGGGGTCTGGCGATCGTGATACCAACCTCGGCGCTGGAGCGCGTCGCCCAGTGCGAACACGTCGACGGGGTCGTCATCGTCTGGGTCGGCAGCGAAGGCGACGAGATGGAATTGCCCGTCGCCGAGCACGGTCAACCCTTCGACTTCGGCGATGCCGGCTCGCATCTGGTCGGCATTGTCGAGGGTGGCTTTGGCGAGATCGACATAGCCGTCGATGCCGAGGTGTGACATGACCGCCCACGCTGCGGCCATTGGAACGCCCGACCGTGTGCCCTGCAGATTCGGCGAGGCGTAGAACCCACCGAGCCAGTCGTCGAACAGAAAGGTCTGGTAGCGCCGCAGCTCCTTGGTCCGGTGCAGGATGACCGACACCCCCTTCGGCGCGTAGCCGAGCTTGTGGATGTCGGCCGAGATCGTGGTGACACCCTCGACCTGGAAGTCCCACGGGGCGACGGTGCGACCGAGACGCTCGGCGAACGGCAACATGAACCCGCCCATGCAGGCATCGACGTGACAGTTCGCGTCGACCGAGGCGGCCGCTGCGGCGAGCGATGGGATGTCGTCGATCACACCCTGCGGGTACTGCGGCGCTGATCCGACGACGAGCACGGTGTTCTCGTTGACGAGCGCGGCCATGGCATCGACGTCGGCGGTCCAGTCGTCGAGGACGGGCACGCTGTGGATCGTCAGCCCGAACAGATGAGCGGCCTTGTGGAATGCCGCATGGCCGCTCGTGGCGACGATCATCTCGGGCTCGGTGACCCCCCGCTCGATGCGACCCCGCTCTCGAGCGGCCTTGACGGCACACAGGATCGACTCGGTTCCCCCGCTGGTGAGAAAGCCGGATGTGGTGTCCGGGCCGCGGAGAAGGCTCGCCGTCCAACCGACCACCTCGGACTGGATGGCGCCGAGCGACGGGAACGCTTTGGTGTTGAGCGCATTCTCGTGCAGGTAGAGCGAGGCGGCCTGCTCGGCGACCTCGCGCACCTCGGGCCCGCCGTCGTAGACCATGCCGAAGGTCCGGCCGTCCTCCCATTTCACGTCGTTCGCTCGCTTGTCGGCGAGTTCGGACATCACGTCGTCGATCGAGCGGCCGGTCTGGGCGAAGCCTGTCATGGCCAAACAGTGGCACCTGCGAGTCGAACCCGTCGAGCGACCCACCGACAATCGATCCCGCCCAACCTGGCGCCACCTCCACAACCCGTCACGACCTCTGAGGTCGAACCTGTCACTACCTCTGAGGTCGGACAGGTGCACCAGTGCCCAAAACCCGCTGGATGAGTGGGTTTGACCTGTCACGTCTCTGAGGTCGTGACAGGTGGTGGGGCACGAATTGTGGGGGAGCGTGCAGGGGTCGACTGGCCCATTTTCGTCAGTGGGCTGCGAAAACGACCCGATGTCACCGGTGATCACGTCC
>CALLIQ010000726.1 GCA_938008925.1 uncultured Acidimicrobiales bacterium | reverse complement strand
AGGCGGCGAGCTCCGACGACATCGCGGCGATGGCCACCATCGTGCAGGAGGCCGTCGAGGCTGGAGCCATGGGCTTTTCGACCAGCCGAACGATTACTCACAGGGCGATGAACGGCGAGCCGGTGCCCGGCACGTATGCCGCCGAGGATGAGCTCTTCGCACTCGGGCGGGCGCTCACACGAGCCGGGAAGGGCGTCTTTGAGGTGGCCCCGGCCGGCGTCGCCGGTGAGGATCTCGTCGCTCCAAAGGTCGAGATCGACTGGGTCTGCCGGCTGGCGGAGGACATCGGCCGTCCGGTCACGTGGCTCATGCTGCAGAACAACTTCGCCCCCGACGACTGGAAGGAGCTCATGGAGCTCTCCCAGGCGGCCCAAGATCAAGGTCATCAGGTGGTTCCGCAGGTCGCGGGGCGCCCATTCGGCATCCTCGTCGGGTTGTCGACCCGCCACCGGTTCGCCGACATGCCGAGCTTCGCACCGTTGAGGGGACTCTCGTTCGCCGAGCAGGCCGAGGCGATGGGTGATCCCGACCTGAAGGCTCGGCTGATCGCCGAGTCGATCGCTGCGGTCGAGCGCTTGCGAGAGACCGAACCGCTTCGGGCGCATGTCGCCGATGCGTGGGATCGTCAGTACGTGCTCGGTGATCCCGTCGATTACGAGCCGACCGCAGAAGCATCGATCGCCGGAAGGGCGGAGGCGGCCGGTGTCGAGCCCATCGAGGAGTTTTACGAACGGCTGCGAGATCGTGACGGCGAGGCGCTGCTGATGATGCCGTTCCTCGGCTACGCCCACGGCAACGGCGATGCCCTCCACGAGATGCTCACCCACCCGGCAGCGGTGCTCGGGTTGGCCGATGGTGGCGCTCACGCCAACTTCATCTGTGACGCCTCGACGCCCACCTGGATGCTGACCCATTGGGCGCGCGATCGTCATCGCGGACCAACGCTCCCGCTCGAAACGGTGGTCAAGAAGATGACCGCCGACACCGCCGCCCTGTTCGGTTTCACCGATCGAGGCGTGCTCGAGGTCGGCAAACGAGCCGACGTCAACGTCATCGATCACGCCAACCTCCGCTTGCGTGAACCCCGTCTCGTCGCCGACCTCCCCGCCGGAGGCACCCGTCTGTTGCAAGCGGCTGAGGGCTACGTGGCCACGATCGTGGCCGGCGAGGTGACGCGGGAGAACGACGAGTTCACCGGCGCGCGCCCTGGACGTCTCGTCCGCAGCTGATTCGAACCGCTCATCACGGCTGGCTAGGTTGCGGCGATGGCCGTCATGTTGCTCATCACCTACAACGTCACCGACCCGGAGGGCTTTGCCGCCTACAACCCCGGGAGCTTGCCGACGATCGGCGCCACGATCGCAAAGCACGGTGGATCGATCACCTTCGCCGGAGCACCGGAGGTGGTTCGCGGTGAGGGCACCGCAGCCGCGGTCGGCCTCACGTTCCCGGACGCAGACGCGGCCAAGGCATGGCTCGAAGAGCCCGATTACGCAGAAGCCAAGGCGATCCGCTTGGCGACGACCGACACGATCACCGAGGCGATCGTCCCGCTGCTCTAGCGGTCACCTGCGACGGCCGGCGGTGCCGCCCGTCCAATGTTGCGGTGTCAGACGCGGTGTCAGACCAGTCCCTCGGTGGGCAGTGACCGGAACTGGTCTTCGTCGTGACCGAAGAGCAGGCGGCAGCCGTCCTCGTCGCGCAGACGAGCCAGCTCCCGCATCGAAGCGACTTGGAGATCGGTGTCGTGGCCGAACTTCGGCACGGCCATGTCGTCCATCATCGCCTCGGTGTAGACGCAATCGCCGGTGAGGACGACCGGCCCCGATTCGAGCTCGAGCCGCAACGACTGGTGCCCGGGTGTGTGGCCCGGCGTCGGAATGCAGGTGACCAGGCCATCGCCGAACAGATCGTGCTCACCATCGATGGTCTCGACGTCGTGGCCATGATCGAAGTCATCCGGGTTGTAGATGTTGCGCTCGATGTATTTCGATTCGTGGGCTGCATCCCACTCCGCTCCCTGCAACACGATGCGGGCATCGGGGATCTCGACGGTGCCCCCGGCGTGATCGAAGTGCAGATGGCTGAACACCATGTGCGTGATGTCGGTCGTGCGGATGCCTCGTTGCTCCAAACGGGCGGTGAGCTCCTCTCCCGGGCTGAAGTCGGGATCGAAGAACGTCGCCGAGGGGCCGATCCGGTCGGTCGAGCTCTGGAGATCGACGTGGAGCCCGGTGTCGAACAGCACCAGTCCATGTTCGTGCTCGATGAGCCAACTGGGGATCGGGAACGGGAGCATGCCCTCACCGCCGTCGATGATCGAGCGAGCGGAGTTCAGCTTGCCGATCTCGAGCGGAACGAGGCGCATCAGGCGTCCAGTCCGTTCCAGAAGGCGACCAAGCCGTCGGCGGCCTCGCCCGGCGCGCTGGCCATCCACCAGTGGCCCTGGCCCTTGAGTTCGAGGTGCTCAGCACCGAAGCGAGCAACGCCCGCCTTGCCCAACTCGGTGGAGACGTAGGGGTCGTCGGTCGCGTCGATGACGAGACAGGGCCTCGAGTCGGCCGCTTCGAGCCGTTCACCGAGGTCGGTCAGCGCCGGCGGCACCGCAGCTCGGTAGAGGTCGAGAATGCAGCGCCCCATGTCGGCGTTCATGCCCTCGGCCATCTCCGCCGCGATGTCGGGGGAGAGTCCGAGGCTGACGTAGAGCTCGGTCAGGTCGGCCTTCGGCGTCGCCGCCATCCCCTCGACGTATGCCTCGCCTTCACCCGGTGTCTGCCACGTCTTCGCTGCGTCGTGCCACTCGTAGTCGGGGTGGACGAGGCCGACGCAGTCGCTGGCCCACGAGCGGATGAGCTCGGGATGTGCCGCAGCGAGGCCGAGCACGTGTCCGGCGCCCCAGTCGTGGCCGACCAAGTCGATCGGTTCGTCGCCGTTCGCGGCCAACGCCCGCAGTTGACCTGCGAGCCACGTGACGTAGGACGACGGCAGAGCGTCCCACCCATCGGGCACGGGCGCACCGAAACCGGGTGGCGACAGGCAGACGATGTCGTCGACACCTCGCTCGTTCAGCGCTGCGACGAGATCATTCCAAACCGCTGCGGTTTCTGGGTTGCCGTGCACGAAGACCTTGGTCATGGCCGTCGAGTCTCGATCACGGGGCTCGCCGACACAACTGCGCCGGACACGATTGCCCCGACACGATTGCATTGACGAGATCATCCGGTCGTTCGATCCACGGGTTGTGTCCCGCTCCTGCGATCGTCGTGACCCGCACGCTCGGGAGGGCTGCGATCATCGAATCGAGGGCGGCGATGGGGCGGGGATCGCCAGCACCGGTGATCACGTGCACCGGGACGTCGATGGACCGGCACGCTCGGCGCTGGTCAGCGAGGTCCAGCGCAGCACAGGCGGCGTTCAAATCGGCGTTGACCCGCTGGTTGACCTCGAAGCGTTCCTCCGCGGCGAGAAGGCGCTCGGCGGTTTCGGTGTCGGCGGCGTCGCCGAGTTCGCTTCGCAAATACAGGAGGCGTCGCTCTCGCTTCTCCATCGGCGAACGGGCCCGTGTGCGGAGCGCGACGAGCCGAGCGCCCAGCCTGGTCCCGAGGCGGCGCTGCTGGTTCGCCTTGTGCTGTGCGGCGAAGTCGGGCCACCACTCGATGCCGATGCCGGAGATGTAGATCAGTTCGTCGAGTCGGTCGGCGTGGCGTTGGGCGTACAACACACCGAGATTCGCGCCCCACGAGTGTCCGATGAGCACGAATCGCTCCACCTCGACCGCCGCTCGAACCGCGTCGAGGTCGGCGACGAAGCGATCGATCGTGAACGGTCCCTTCTTCGACGATCGGCCCGCGCCGCGCTGGTGCCAGACGACGACTCGGCCGAGTGGGGCCAACAGCGGCACGAGGTCGTCGAAGTCGTCGGCCAGGCCAGGGCCTCCGTGACACAGGATGAGCGTTGGAGCGTCCGGTCGGTCGGAGACGTGTTCGTTGATCCAAAGCGTCGCCCCGTCATCGGTCTCGATGACTCGCCCCCGTTGTTCGTTTCTCATCGCCACCGCCCCTTCATCATCCTGGTCATCTTGCGCACGTCCCCGCCTCGAGCGCTTGCCGTGTCACAGCCACGAGTCGTGATCGTGTGGCACGCTCGATGACGAGGAGGCGTCGTGCAGTATCACTTGAACGGATTTCGAGCCGGTGACCCGAGGGTCGAGAGAAGTGCGCTGAAGGGCGGCGAAGAGGCGAAGCAAGGGCCCTTGCCGAAGCTGGTCGACGTGCTGATCGTCGGATCGGGTCCAGCCGGGCTGACCCTGGCGACACAGTTGGCCGCCTTCGGCGACATCACGACGCGAATCGTCGAACAAAAGCCCGGTCGAATGACGGTGGGGCAAGCCGACGGCGTCGCCTGCCGGTCGATGGAGATGTTTCAGGCCTTCGGGTTCGCCGACCGAGTCGAGGCCGAGGCCTACTGGGTGAACGAAACGGTGTTCTGGCGCCCCGACGCTGACGACCCGAGTCAGATCGTTCGAGCCGATCGCATCCAAGACGTCGAAGACGGCCTGTCGGAGTTTCCGCACACCATCCTGAGCCAGGCGCGGATCCACGACCTGTTCCTCGAGCGGATGGCCGCCTCGGCTCGCCGACTCGAGCCGGACTACAGCCGCCGTTTCGTCTCGGCCGTTGTGGATGAGGGGCTCAGGGAAGCGGCCGACGCGTACCCGGTGTCGGTGACGCTCGAACGGACCGATGACGAGCACGTCGGTGACGTCGAGGAGATCCGAGCTCGCTATGTCGTGGGCTGCGATGGGGCGAGAAGCGCCGTACGCAGCTCGATCGGCCTCGAGCCTGCAGGCGACTCCGCCAACAAGCTGTGGGGCGTCATGGACGTGCTCGCGGTCACCGACTTCCCCGACATCCGGCTCAAGGCGGCGATTCAGTCAGCCGAGCACGGGAGCGTCCTCGTGATTCCTCGCGAAGGCGGTTACATGGTGCGGCTCTACACCGAACTGGGGGAACTCGCAGTCGGCGAGCGGGCCAGGGAGCGAGACGTCTCTCCCGAGCAACTCATCGAGACGGCGCAGCGCATCATGGCTCCGTACACCCTCGACGTGAAAGAGGTCGCCTGGTGGTCGGCCTACGAGATCGGGCAACGAGTGTGTGAGCGGTTCGATGACACCCGGCCAGCGGACGGCAGCGCGCGTCACCCCCGCCGCTTCATCGCCGGTGATGCATGCCATACGCACAGCCCGAAAGCCGGGCAGGGCATGAACGTGTCGATGGCCGATGCCTTCAACCTCGGCTGGAAGCTGGGAGCGGTTCTGCGGGGGCACTCGAGCCCGTCGATCCTCGCGACCTATTCAGATGAGCGACAGGCGATCGCGGCTGAACTGATCGAGTTCGATCGGGACATGGCAGCGCTGTTCAGCGCCCGAGCCGCCGGACGCGACACCGACGTCGAGCAGGCTGCGTTCCAGGCCTACTTCACGAAGCACGGGCGCTACACGGCCGGGGTCGAAACTCGGTACGGCCGGTCGTCGATCGTTGGGGCTGACGATCACCAAGCGCTCGCCGCTGGATTCGTGGTGGGAACTCGCCTCCACTCGGCGCCCGTCGTTCGAGTGGCCGACGCGAAACCCATGCACCTGGCACACGCGGTCGTCGCCGATGGACGGTGGCGCGTCCTTGCCTTCGCCGATCGAGCCGGAGCGACGGACCCGTCCCCACTGCATCGAGTGGCGCAGGTTCTCGACAGCCCGGCCTCACCGCTGCGCCGATTCGCTGCACCAGGCACCGATGTGGATGCGCTGATCGACGTCCGTGCAGTCGTGCAGCAGCCGCATCGGGCCGTCGATGTCAGCCAGCTCCCATCGATCCTGATGCCAGCGAAGGGTCGTCTCGGGCTGATCGACTACGAGAAGGTCTACTGCGCTGATCCCTCGGAGGACGTCTTCGACATGCGCGGTATCGATCGGGACCAAGGCTGTTTGGTGGTCGTCCGCCCGGACCAACACGTTGGAGCGATCTTTCCGTTGGACGCCGTCGATCAACTCGGTGCCTTCTTCGACGGTTGCCTCACGCCGGTGGATGAATCAGCGATCAGCACCGCCTAGCGCGTCGAGTCGATTCACTCCGATTGCGCGAGCCGTCGTGGGAGCTCGGACAGCCCCTCGGCGAGGATCGCCTCGTCGTGCTCGGTGATGCCGTGGATGATGGCGTGCACGCTTCCCATCCAGCGGTAGAAGTGCATGCGCTCGGCAAGGTGTGGGCCGAGATCCCGCCCGTTGATCATCTCGGCGAAGTCGGATCGGCTGAGCGTCGCCTTGAGGGGCACGAAGTCGATGGCCGGGTCGCCGATCCAGGCATCCTCGAAGTCGATGAGGCCGACGGGCTGTCCGGCCGACTCGTCGACGATCACGTGCTCGAGGCCGAGGTCGTTGTGGACGAGCACGTGCGGGTGGTCGAAACCGAGGCCGAGGAAGGCATCGAAGCCGCGCTCGACCTCGGTGGCGAGCTCGGTCGACAGGGCGGGCAGGGCGACCGTCTCGATCATCGGCCACAGTTCCTCATACGACTCTCGCCACGCGGACTCGGGCGAGGCAATGCCGAGATGCCCCGCTGCCGTGTCGACGGAGACGGTATGCAGCTCGGCGAGGATCGCTTTCAGCCGCTCGAGCGCCCCGGGCGTGGCGTCTTGGCTGGTGAACCCACGACCGGGGATCATGGGGTAGGCGAAGAAGGGTTTGTCGTTCCACGTACCGACGTGCGAAGGCCCCGGCACCTCGAAGGAGACCTGATCGGCGAGCCAGGGGAGAAGTCGGAGCTCGCGCCCTGCCGCTTGTGCGACCGTGTCCGTCCGAGGGAATCGAGCGATCCAACGCTCGTCGAGTGCGAACGTCCACGAGGCCCAGCCGCCGAGGATCGGCTCGATCGTGGTCGGCTCGAGCCCCGACTGCGACAACGCTCGAGCTGCCGCAGCTGCGTCCATTTCGCGACGCTACTTCGTGCCCAGCACAACCTCCGTCCCTTTTGGGGTCAGACCCCAAAGCGATGGAGGTTGATCAGTCGGGCTCGACCACGGCGAGGACCGCGCCGGCTTCGATGGTGTCGCCCGCGCTGACCGGGAGCGAGGTGACCGTGCCAGCCACCGAGGTGGTGATCGCCAGCTCCATCTTCATGGCCTCCATCACCACGAGCGTGTCGCCGGCTTCGACGGCATCACCCTCGCCGACGGAGACGGCGACGATCGTGCCGGGCATCGAGGCAACGGTGGATCCCGCATCGACGCGTTCGCCGGGCTCGACGAACAGCGGGACGTCGATGAGTTCGAGGTGTCCGGTGCTCCAGGTCGCCGACGACCTGGTCAGATCGCCGTCGGCGTGGTGGCGAATCGCGAAACGTCGCCGAACGCCGTCGACCGTGACATCGGCCTGCTCCGTGCTGATGCCGTTGATCGTGACGTCGAGGTCGACCGTTTCGACCGAAGCTCGGACCAACGCGCCGCGTCGGAAGAGATAGGAGACGTCGATCGGTTCCGCATCGGGGTTTCGGGCGAGCTGGTACGAGCGCCGTTGCGGTTGGGTCTCGACGTTGCGGAACCCGGTCGCCACCCCGTCGGTGTGCCGGTCGGACGAGCGGGCGAGCTCCTGTTGTGCAAGAGCGATGGCGACGGCCGCGGCAGCCGACGCAGCGTTGGCGGTGGACGCGTCGAAGGTCTCGGCGCCGAGCAGCGATGCGTCGTGACGCTCGAGGAAGTCCGAATCCGCTTGCTGGTCGATGCGTCCATCGGCGTCGGGAGCCGACCCGAGAAACTCTTCGTGCCGAAGCGTGTTGACCAACAACGAACGGTTGGTCGTGATCCCATCGATGGTCGAGCCAGCCAACGCTGATGCCAGCCGGCGAGCGGCAACCGCCCGGGAATCGGCATGAACGATGACCTTGGCGATCATCGGGTCGTAGAACTGGCTCACCGCGCCCGACGAGACGATGGCGGTGTCGAGTCGAACCGCGCCGGCGTCGCTTCCAGGAACATCGAAGGCGAAGACGTCGCCCGTCGATGGTCGGTAGTCCTGGGTCGGGTCCTCGGCGTAGAGGCGGGCCTCGATCGCGTGACCGCTCGGTCGGCCGATCGATTCTTGCGAGGGCACTGGCCCACCGTTTGCGACGGCCAACTGCAGGGCGACGAGGTCGACGCCCATGATCGCCTCGGTCACGGGGTGCTCGACCTGCAACCGGGTGTTGACCTCGAGGAAGAAGAACTCGGATCGCCCGTCTTCACCCGGCGGGGCGAGGAGGAACTCGACGGTGCCGGCGTTGGTGTAACCCATCGCTTGCCCAGCGTTGACGGCGGCGGCGTGAAGGGCGGCCCGAGTCTCCGGGTCGAGCGATGGGCTCGGGGCCTCTTCGATGATCTTCTGGTGGCGTCGTTGGATCGAACACTCGCGCTCATGGAAGTGGACGACCGAGCCATGGCTGTCACCGAAGATCTGCACTTCGACGTGGCGGGACGGCGACACGTAACGTTCGGCGTAGATCGTGCCGTCACCGAAGGCGGACTCGGCTTCGCGGGCGGCGCTCGTCACGGCATCGACGAGGCTGGACGAGTCGGGCACGATGCGCATGCCTCGGCCGCCACCGCCGGCGGAGGCCTTGATCAGCAAGGGATAGCCCACCTCGTCTGCCGCGGCGGACAAAGCGTCGCCGGACAGATCGGTGAGTTCAGCCGACGGCAACAGCGGCACGCCAGCGTCGGCCATCTGCGCCTTGGCCTCGAGTTTCGAACCCATCGAGGCAATCGCAGCGGGCGTGGGACCAACGAAGGTCAAGCCGGCGTCGGCCACGGCGGTCGCGAAGTCGGCGTTCTCCGACAAGAACCCGTAGCCGGGATGGATGGCGTCGGCCCCCGTCGCGAGCGCGGCGGCGATGATCGCGTCGCCTCGCAGATAGGACTCGGCCGGCGTGGACCCGCCGAGCGGCACGCTCACGTCCGCGTCGCGAACGAAGGCGGCGTCAGCGTCGGGATCGGAGTAAACGGCGACCGATTCGATGCCTTGGGTCCGGCAGGTCGCCATGATGCGGCGAGCGATCTCGCCTCGGTTTGCGATGAGCAGTCGATTGATCATTGGAGCGATTCCCCTACATCCGGAACACGCCGTAGCCACGCTGGCCACGGCATTCGTTGGTCAGGGCGGCCGAGAGCGCAACGCCCAGCACGTCTCTGGTGTCTCTCGGGTCGATCAGGCCGTCGTCGTAGAGCTGGCCGGACATCACCGCCGCCCGCTCCTCGTGGCTGATCTGTTCCTCGATCGCCTTCGTCCGGGCAGCGTCGGCCTCTTCGTCGAAGGGCAAGCCTCGGTCGGCGGCAGACGCTCGGGCGACGATCGAGAGCGTGCCAGCGAGCTGCTCGGCACCCATCACGGCGGTCTTGGCGTTCGGCCAGACGAAGAGGAAACGGGGGTTGTACGAGCGGCCCGCCATCCCGTAGTTGCCGGCCCCGTATGAGCCGCCGATCTGAACGGTGAGATGCGGCACGGTCGAGTTCGTCACGGCATTGATCTGGTGGGAACCGTGCTTGACCATTCCCCGCTGTTCGTACTCGGTACCGACCATGTAGCCGGTGACGTTCTGGACGAACAGCAGCGGCGTGTCGCTCTGATTGGCGAGCTGAATGAACTGCGCCGCCTTGTTGGCGTCCTCGTTCAACAGGACGCCCCTGTCGTTGGCCAAGATGCCGACGTTGTAGCCGTGGAGGTGGGCGAAGCCGGTGACGAGGTTCGGGCCATACGTCGACTTGAACTCGTCGAACTCGGAATCGTCGACCACCCGCGCGAGCACCTCTCGCACGGGGAACGGCACCTTGAGGTCGGCCGACACGATGCCAAGGAGCTCTTCCGGGTCGTAGCGAGGGGGGAGTACCGCACGATCGGGACGTGGGCCGATCTTCGTGTAGGCGAGGTTCGAAACGATCTGGCGACCGAGGCGCACGCAGTCGAACTCGTCGACGGCGAAATAGTCGGAGACGCCCGACACCTTCGAGTGCATCGCAGCGCCGCCCAACTCCTCGTCGAGCGCGTCTTCACCCGTCGCCATCTTGACGAGCGGCGGACCGCCCAGAAAAACCCGGGCCTGCTCATCGACCATCACGACGTAGTCGCTCGTGCCCGGAAGGTAGGCGCCGCCAGCGGTCGATGAGCCGAAGACGAGCGAGATGGTCGGGATCCCGAGCCCCGACAGCTCGGTGATCTTGCGGAAGACGTCGCCAGCTTGCAGGTAGAGCTGGAGCTGGTGGGGGAGGTCGGCGCCGCCGGACTCGACCATGAAGACCATC